>NZ_LEKG01000016.1:0-60918 GCF_001029515.1 Micromonospora sp. RV43
GGTTCGGCCCGGTCGGCGCCCGCCGGGTCATCCCCGGTCATGCCGGCGCCGACCGGGCCGAACCCGGTCGGACCGCCCGCCGGGCGGCCCGGTACCCGCTCGCCGATCCGGCAGCGGGTGCCCGGCGCGAACCTGCCGGCCACCCCGCCCGCCGGCCCGGCCGGACCGGCCACCGGCGGACCGCTGATCGGCGTACCGGCGGACCCGTCGAGCGTCCGGGCCCTGGTCGAGGCGTTCCAGGACGGAGTACGGCGGGCCGAGGGCGACGTCGACCACGCGCCCCCGGCTGCGGAACGGCCCCGGCTCAGCCGCCGGGTGCCCGGCGCGAACCTGTCCGTCTCCCCGGCGCAGTCCGTGCCCCCCACCAGCTCCGACCCCGGCGACCCCGTCGAGGTACGCAACCGGATCAGCGAGTTCGAGGCGGGCGTCGCCCGTGCTCTGCGCGAAGTCAGTACCGACCGCCGCTACGAAGAGGACCCATCACGGTGACCAGCCCCTTCCTCCACGAGAACGTCGAACAGAGCACCACCGGCGATCTCAGCCCCGAGGCACGCACCTTCAACTGGCTGCTCGACTCGTTCACCTCCAGCACCGCCGGGGTGATGGAGGCGATCGCGGTCTCCTCGGACGGGCTGCTGATGGCCATGTCCGCGATCAAGGACCGGTCCAACGCGGAACGGCTCGCCGCCGTGGTCTCCGGCATGACCAGTCTCGCCGGGGGCGCGGCGAGCTGGTACGCGCTCGGCGCGCTCAACCGGGTGATCGTCGACATGGCCGAGGGATACCTGCTGATCAGCGCGATCAGCAGCGGCTCGGTGCTCGGCGTCGTCGCCGACCGCACGGCGAACCTGGGCACCGTGGCGTACGAGATGACGCTGTTCGCCGGCCGCGCCGGCGGCGCCCTGAGTCCGCGCCTGATCGCCGAGCTGAAGAACGCCGTACAGCAATGATCCCAGGGGCCGCCGGCGCGGACCCGGAGCCGGAACCCGGCGTCCGGATCCGCCCCTTCCTGCACGCGTCCGCTCCGGTGCCGGAGCCGGACGCGGGCGACGGGGAGCCGACCGGCCCACGCCCCTTCGTGCTGACCTCCGGACGGGTGGACGGCGACCCGGCGATCGGCCTGGAGACCCAGGTCACCGCTCGTCCGGGCAGCACCTCGTGGGCGGTGACCGCCCGGTTGGCCCCGGAGCTGGCGGCGATCGTCGCGATCTGCGCCGAGCCCGTCTCGGTGGCCGAGATCTCCGCCCGGACCCGGATGCACTTCGGGGTGACCCGGGTGCTGGTCGGCGACCTTCGCGCCGCCGGCCATCTCGACGTGCACGTCGCGGACGTCGACGACGCCCTCGATCCCGACATCATCCTGCGAGTGATTGATGGACTCCGTGCGATCTCCTGAATGGCCGGCGGCCGCCACGGGTGGGCCGGCCGCCAACAGCGCCCCGAGCCGCTACGGCGGCCCGGCGCCGCTGATCGGCCGGGCCACGCCACCCCCGCCCACGCCGCCGCTGCCGTACCTGCCGCCGGGTGTGCCGCCGGCCGAACCTGCCCCGATCGTCAGCCGGGTACCGGCGCCCCGGCCGCCGATCCCGGTCAAGATCCTCATAGCCGGCGGGTTCGGGGTCGGCAAGACCACCACTGTCGGCGCGATCTCCGAGATCGCGCCGCTGACCACCGAGGCGGAGATGACCACCGCCGGCATCGGCATCGACGACCCGGGCGGGGTCGCCGGCAAGACCACCACCACCGTCGCCATGGACTTCGGCTGCGTGACCATCGACCGCAGCCTGAAGCTCTACCTCTTCGGTACGCCCGGACAGGCGCGCTTCGGGTTCATGTGGGACGACCTGGCCCGGGGCGCGCTCGGCGCGCTCGTGGTGGTGGACAGCGCCCGGCTCGACGACTGCTACCCGGCGATCGACTTCTTCGAGCGGTCCGGTCTGCCGTTCGCGGTGGGCGTCAACGCCTTCGACGGCCGGCTGGCCCTGGACCTGCCGTCGATCCGCTGGGCGCTGGCGATCGGCGAGCACGTGCCGCTGGTGCAGTTCGACGCCCGGGACCGCCTCTCGGTACGGGACGCCCTGCTCGTCGTCCTGGACCGTGCGCTGGACCGGGCCACCCGATCCCGGGCAGGCTGAACTCGCAGTCGTTTCGATCCGTTGTCTGGCGAAGGGGTGGACGCCATGAGAGGTGATCTGGACGAGACACTGGCCCGGATGGCACGGCGCGAGGAGGCGCTGCGCCGCCGGGCGCCGATGCCCGGCGAACCGGCCGGGACGCCCGAGCGGGACGTACCCGTGGAGGCGGCGGACGAGCCGGGCGACGAGCGGGCGGGACGCGGCGCGTACCGGCTGCGCGGTGGCGAGGCGCCGGTTCGGCGTGACCCGGTCGAGGAGGTCGCCGAGGCGGTCCGGCGGGTGGTGGCGGAGCACCCCGGGCTGGCCGTGACGCTGCGGGTGGAACTGGGCGAGCAGGCGTACCCGCTGCGGGTCTCCTGGTCCGGCGCGGCGGTGACGGTGGGCCCGGCGGCGCCGCCCGCGCCGCCGCCGGCGTGGCCCATGTCGGTGAAGACGGTGCCCGCGCCCGGCCACGACCCGCTGGAGTCCGACCCGGCGGCCCGGCTGGCCGAGATGATCCGGCGCGACCCCTCGCTGCTGGACGATCCGGGTTCGCGCTGACCCGGCACCCGATGATCGGGGCGGCTACTGTCGGCGGGTGGCCGAACCCGACCTGACCCTGACCGCGACGCTGCGGCCGGCCGCGCTCGACGCCCGCCGCGGCGTGGTGCGCCTGCATCCCGAGGTGCTCACCGCGCTGGCGCTGCGCCCCGGCGACCCGGTCCGCCTGACCGGCCGCCGGGTCACCGCCGGCATCGCGGCCGCCGCCGAGCCGAGCACCAGCGGCGCCCTGCTGCACGCCGACGACCTGCTGCTGGGCAACCTCGGCCTGCGGGCCGGCGGCCAGGTCACTGTGAGCCCGCTGCCGGCGACCCCGGCACGTCGGCTCACCCTCTCCGGCCCGGCCGCTGTGGTCGCCGCGGTCCCGCCGGAGATGCTGCGGCTCGCGCTGCTGGGCAAGGTGGTCACCGCCGGGGACGACGTCTCGCTGCTGCCGCAGGACGTGCTGCCGGACGCCGCCGTGCGCGGCCTGATCGAGGCCGCGCGGCGCAGTCTGGCCAGTTCCGTCGGGTACGCCTGGACGAGCACGCTGCTCACAGTCGTGTCGGCCGAACCGGCGGTCGGCGCGCTCGTCACCATGGACACGGTGGTGGGCTGGGAGCACGGCGCCGCCACCCGCGGCTCCGGCCCGGCGTCCTCGGCCTCCCCCGCGCGGTTCTCCGCCCCCGCCACGCCGCCCGGGACGGAACCCGACGGGGACCTGCTCGGTCCGGAGGACGCGCCCGACGTGGACGAGCTGCCCGGCCTGCGCGCCCAGGCCGAGGAGCTGACCGAACTGCTGGATCTGGGCTTCCACCACCGCGAGGTGCTGGGCCGGCTCGGCACCACCGTGTCGCTCGGTGTGCTGGTGGAGGGCCCGGCGGGCTCGGGCAAGTCCGCGCTGGTGCGTGCCGTCGCCGCCCGGGTCGGCGCGGGCGTACGGCCGCTCTGGGCGCCGGAGCTGGCCGCGCTCAGCAATGACGCGGCGGCCCGCCGGCTGCGCGAGGCGGCCTCGGCGGTACGCGCCGGTGGTCCCGCCGTGCTGCTGGTCACCGACGTGGAGTCGATCGCCCCGGCCGACGAGCCGGGCCCCCTGGCCACGGTGTTCCGCCAGGTGGTGGCCGAGACGCTGCGGGCCGGTGCCGCTGTGGTGTGCACCAGCGGACGCCCCGAGGCGGTCGATCCGGCGCTGCGCGGCCCGGACCTGCTCGCGCTGCGGATCACCGTGCCGCTGCCCGACGCGGCGCTGCGCCGGGAGCAGTTGACGGTGCTGACCCGTGAGGTGCCGCTCGCAGGTGACGTCCGGCTGGACGAGGTGGCCGCCCGTACCCCCGGGTTCGTCGCGGCGGACCTGGCGGCGCTGATACGCGAGGCAGGGGTACGCGCGGCGCTGCGCCAGAAGACGGCGGAGACGCCGACGGTGGCGATGGCCGACTTCACCGCCGCGCTGGAGGTGGTCCGGCCGACCACGATGTCCGCGTCCACGCTGGAGCTGGCGTCGGTGACGCTGGACGACGTGGGCGGGCTGCACGAGGTCAAGCAGACGCTCACCGAGTCGGTGCTGTGGCCGCTCACCTATCCGGACACGTTCGCCCGGCTGGGCGTGACGCCGCCGCGCGGGGTGCTGCTCTACGGTCCGCCCGGCTGCGGCAAGACCTACCTGGTGACCGCGCTGGCCGGGTCCGGGCGGGCGAACGTGCTGTCGGTGAAGGGCGCGGAGCTGCTCTCGAAGTGGGTGGGTGAGAGCGAGCGGGCGGTCCGGGAGCTGTTCCGCCGCGCCCGCCAGGCCGCACCCACGCTCGTCTTCCTCGACGAGGTGGACGCGCTGGCCCCGGTACGCGGGCAGGCCACCGACGGCGGTACGACCGACCGGGTGGTGGCGGCGCTGCTGACCGAACTGGACGGGGTGGAGGCGCTGCGCAACGTGGTGGTGGTCGGCGCGACCAACCGCCCCGAACTGGTCGACCCGGCGCTGCTGCGTCCCGGCCGGCTGGAACGGCTGGTCTACGTGCCGCCGCCGGACGGCCCGGCGCGTACGGAGATCCTCCGCGCCTCGGCCCGGGACGTCCCGCTCGCGCCGGACGTGGACCTCGACGCGCTCGGCGCAGAGCTGGACGGCTTCTCCGCCGCCGACTGCGCCGCGCTGATCCGGGAGGCGGCGCTCGCAGCCATGCGGGAGTCGCTGAGCGCGAGCACCGTGACCGCCGCGCACGTCGAGGCGGCCCGGAACCGGGTCCGCCCCTCCCTGGACCCGGTGCAGCTCGCGCACCTGGAGTCGTACGCCACGGGCCGGTCCTGACGAACCGGCCCGCCTCCGGTCAGCGCTCGTCGCGGCGGCGGGCGGCCGGGCGGCGGGGCCTCTCCGGGACACGGCGGCGGCGCTCGGGTTCGCGCTGCCCGCGTGCCGTCCGGCTGCGGGCACGCTCCGGCTCGGTCAGGACCGGCTCGTCGGCGTACTCGTCGTCGTCGAAGTCGTTGCCCTCGTCGTAGGCGGCGTACTCGTCGTCGGCCGGCCCGGCGTCTCCCCGCTCCTCCCGGAGCGCGGTCTCGTGGTCCTTGACGACCTGGGAGTCCTCGATCTCGCCGCGCCAGCCCTCGACCGCGTCCGGGTCGAGCACGGTCCGGGTCATCACGTGCCGGACGAAGTGCTTCAGCTCCAGCCGGACCCGCCGGCCCTGCGCCCGCCACAGGTTGCCGGTGTGCTCGAAGAAGCCCTGCGGGTGGTACTCCAGCACGACCAGGATCCGGGTCAGCTCCGGGGCGACCTCGTGGAAGCTGACGGTGCCGTCGACCGAGCCCTTCTCGCCCTTCGACCGCCAGTGGACGAGCCGGTCCGGGATCTGCCGGACGATCGTCGACTCCCAGCTCCGGTGCGACCAGAGCACCTGCGCCTTCCAGGTCATCTTCTCGTCGGCGTCGCAGTCGGCCTGCTCGACCTTCTTCATGAAGCTCGGGAAGTCGCCGAACGTCGTCCACTGGTTGTAGGCGACCCGGACCGGCACGCCGACCTCGATGGTCTCGACGATGTTGGTGACCTTGAGCTTCTGGCCGCCGTCCCGGCCACCCTTGCGACCGAACGCCGCCATCAGCTTCTCCTTACCGCCGGCCAGGCCGGCATGGAACATCGCCCTCACCGGGGAGGCGCCCTCGGCGAGCCGTTGCGCGCCGGTGGCGGCGGCGACCAGGCCAGGGTCGCCGCCCTGCTTCGCGTACTCGCTCAGCCGCCCGGTGGCGTCGGTGACCCGTTCGGTGACCACCTGCACGGCCCGCTCACCGAGCGCGGAGGCGAGGTTGCGCAGCTCACCGCCGATCTGGTCGCGGGCCCGGTCGGCCAGGCTGCCCGTCGCCACGGCTCACCGCCCCCGATCGGCTCGGGCCGGCACCGGCGCGCCGGGCTGGTCGTCCAGTTCCTGCTCCTCGTCCGGCGCGGAACGCTCGGCGCCCGGCCCGGAACGGTCCTCGTCCGACGCGGAACGCCCGGCGTCCGGCCGGCCCGTACCCGCCTTGCGGCGCAACGCACCGGCGCCCTCACGCAGTCGTCCGCCGATGGCGTCGATGCCGTTGCCGGCGGCGGCGGTCGCGGCCGCGCGGCCCGCGGCCACCAGCGGCGGTGCCAGCCCGCCGAGGTTGCGCAGCTGCGGGTTCGCGGCCATCAGGTCCGCGCCGAGCTGCTTCAGGCCGCCCGGGCGCCGGCTGGCCCGCCCGGCGGCGACCGCCGCGGCGAGCGTCAGCGCGGTACGCATCTTCTTCCGGCGACCCAGCAGGTAGCCGAGACCGACGGCGAACGCCACCCGTGTTCCGCTCTTCATCCGCTCTCCTCCGCGCTCCCCGGGAAAGTCAGGGCCCGGAGACGCGGGCAGTACCCGTCACCCCCTCGGCAAAACACTTCCGTGCAAGCACGAAACCACCCACCGAGGCGACTCTGAGCAGGAGAAACGTGATCGGGGAAGGAAGCGGGGTCAGCGGATCGGCAGGGCCGAATCCAGGGACATCCGGGCGTGCAGCACTCCGTCTTCCTCACGCAGTTCCGCGCCGCACTTACGCAGCACCGAGATCGCCCCCGCGTTGTCCGGCGTGGTGTTCGCGACCACCGTGTGCATCCCGGCCCCGGCGGCGACGTGCAGCAACTGCCGCAGCGCCGCGGCGCCCAGGCCCCGGCCCCGCGCGGACCGGCCGAGCCACATGCCGGTCTCCACTGTTCCCGGCTCGTCCCGGCGGGTCATCCGCACCATGCCGACGACCTCACCGCCGGAGACGATCGCGTACATGGCGGTGCCGGTCGGGCCGTTCAGCCCGCCGAGGCTCGCGCGGTGAAACTCGCGGAACGCGTCGCGGCGGGCCAGCGACCAGCCCGCGGGGGCGTCCACCGGAGGCATGACGTCCTCCGGTTCCGCCTCGGCCGCCGCTACGGAGAGCAACGGTTCCAGGTTCCGTTCGTCCACCGGCTCCAGCCGTACAGCACCCGTCACGTCGCGCAGTCTGCCGCGCGTGGTCCGGGTCGTCCACCCCTTTGGGGAGGGATTGCCGCTATGGCCGACCGCCTCGTCCGGTCGTACCCCCGGGGTGTTCCCGCCTCACGCTGCGTTGTCATCCGACCGGTCGTTCCGACGTGAGCGTGCTCACGCCGAAGGGCCGAACTCGCAGAGCACAGCCGAGGCGTCGTCGGTGCGCTTGTGCCGCCGCAGCCGGTCCGGGTGGTCCCGCTCGGCAGCGCGGACCCGGTCGATCAGCCCTTCCGGACCCTCCACGGTCAGCACCTCCAGCAGCCCGGCCCAGTCGAACAGGCCGAACTGGTCGACAGCGCAGGAGGCGCCGTCACTGAGCAGCGCGGCCCGCCGCAGCGCACCCGGACCGCGCAGCGGAAGCGTCCCGGTCAGCGCGTGGTACGCCGCGTCCGGGTCGCTCGCCGCCGCCCAGTAGCCGTGGGTGCGGTTCATCCGGGTCCGCTGCACGGTCGTCGCGCGCCGGAACCGGGTCACCGGGTCGGTCTCGCCGTCCGGCAGTGCGGCGACGCTGCGGCGCAGGTCCGCCACCGCGTCGGCCAGCCGGTCGTCGGTGACCACCTCGATCCCCTGGTCGGTGTCGAGCACCAGCGGGCTGTCGCAGAGCACCAGGTAGTCGACCCGGTCGCCGCTGTGCCGGAGCAGGCAGACGGTGGAGGACGGGGTGCCGGGATGGTCGAGGTCACACGTTCCGCCATGATCGGCCCGCACCGCGAGGATCGCCGCCGCGAGGCTGCTCATCAGCGTGGCGGCGGGGCGGGCCGCGATCGCCAGGCCGATCCGGGCGGCCAGGTGCCGGACGTACCAGGCGGGACCGTGCACGCAGCCGGTGTCGAAGCCCTCGGGCACCGTCGCGCCGTCGAGGACGCCGACGAGCGGGCCGAACCGGAAGACCGCGTCCTCGTTCTCCGGTCGGCCGGGCGCCGGGTCGGAGGCGGAACGCACCCGCATCACCGGCGCCTCCGCGACCGGGCGGGCCGGCCTGCTGCCGATCACGTACCGGCGGTCTGGTGCCCCCATCGTCGGCCTCCGTTCGTCGTCGCGGACCGCCTACCCGGACCGCGGCCGGTCATCCGCCGGCCGACCCGATCGAGGTAACCGTGCGTCATCTTCTCCGGACTTTCGGTAGCGTCGGACGCGACCGGGTCGGTCCCGGCGACAGGGGGTTCGAGATGTTGGAGCGGTTGCACGAGGGCGGCATCCGGGCGGAGCACGCCTACCTCGCCGGGTTCGTCAGCATCGGCCTCTCGGTGACCAGCTGGTTCCTCTCCAAGCACATGGAGCGCGCCGGGGTGGCGCGGGCGGACCGCTGGGGCATCTTCATCGGCGAGTGGGCCCCGACGTTCTTCGCCATCGGCAACGGGTTGCGCACGTACGAGAAGTGACGCCGGTCAGCGGCGCCGGTTACGGGCACGCGACGAGCGCAGCCGACGCAGCCGGCCGATCAGCACGGGCTCGGCGGCGAGCGCGGCCGGCTGGTCGAGCAGGGCGTTGAGCAGCTGGTAGTAGCGGGTCGCGGAGAGCCCGAACGTGTCCCGGATGGCTTGTTCCTTGGCGCCGGCGTGCTTCCACCACTGCGCCTCGAACGCGAGGATCCGCTGCTCCCGCTCGGTCAGGTCGGCCGGCGTCGTGCCTACAGCGGCCGCCTCTGCCGCGTCTGGACCGGCCTGCTCGACCGGCGCGGCGGACTCGACGGGCGGAGCGGCGGGCCCGGCCGTGGCGGGCTCGGCGGGCCGGGCGGACTCCGACGGCTCCGACGGTGCGGTGGACTCGACGGGCGGAGCGGTGCGCGGCGGCGGAACCGTCCCGCCCGCGTGGCGCGTACCCGCTGCCGGGCCGGACCGGTCGACGGCGGCCCGCTGCGAGGCGTCGGCGGACATGGCGCTCCTCTCCGACGGCGGGTGACCGGCACGCGGAGCGCGCCGGCCGGGGGAGCCCCAGCGTAACCAGGGCCGCCCCCGGCCGCATCGGACGCGGGGTCCGCGCCGCCGGCACCGGCCGGCGGCGCGGACCAGGTCAGGCGATGTCCCGCCGGCGCATCGTCCAGAACGCGGCCGCCAACGCGCCCACCAGCGCCACGCCGAACACCACAGCCGACTGCTGCCAGGTGACCACGTACGTCGCAGGCTCGCAGGCGCCCTGGGAGAACTGGCAGGTGTCGTAGTCGAACAGTTCCGCCTGCTTCAGGAACCACGACTGGGCGTACGTGGACAGCACGTACCGGTCACCGAACTGGACCCCGAGCACGGCGACCGCGATCCGGATGCCGATCTCGCTCACCGCGAAGATGCCCACCGCAGCGCCGAGCGCCATCGCCGTGTGCCGGCCGAGCGAGGCCAGCGCGAACCCGACCGCCGCCACGAGCAGCGTCATCCCCAGCGCCCGCAGACCGTCCAGCCCGATCGACTGCCACACTCCGGCGGTCATCTTCGCGGTGCTGCCGCGCTGGCTGGCGATCAGCCAGAACGCCGCCGTCCAGAGCGCGCCGAGCACCACGGTCAGGCCGAACACGGTGGTGAGCAGGGCGGCCAGCTTCGTGCCCAGCACGGTCAGCCGTTTCGGCCGCCAGAGCAACAGGTTCATCATTCCGCCGGTGTTCCACTCGGCGCCCACGAAGGAGGCGCCGACGATGAAGCCGAACAGCGCCACGGAGGCGGCGAACACGGCGATGAACAGGGGGAACTCGGCCCGGAAGTCGAACTGGTACGGCAGGTACCACTTCGCCTCGAACATGTCGGGCTGCGGCTGGTAGTCCTTGCCGCAGTTCGGGCCGTACCGTTCCTCGGTCTTCTCGCCGCGCGCCTGGGCCGCCTCGCACTCCGCGATGGTGCGCTTCCATTCCGTCATCGCGGACTGGTAGTCGTTGTTCGCCTTGGCCTCGGCCTCGGCCACCACGACGGGCGAGAGCTTCTCGCTGGAGAAGCTGAACGCGGTCGCGACGGTGGCCAGGCCGAGCACCAGCAGCACGAGCATCAGCCGGGTCACCCGGCGCTTGCCGAGCCGGCGCAGCTCGGTGACGAACAGGCTCATGCGCCCCAACCTCCTGCGGTGCCGGTCTGGTCGACCTTGGCGGACTGATCGACCTGACGGTGCTGGCCGGGGACCGGCGCGGTGGCGGTCAGTTCGAGGAAGACGCTCTCCAGGTCGACAGCGACCGGGGTGAGCTCGCTGACGTACAGGCCCTGCTCGGCGAGGAGCCGGCTGACGGTGGCCGGCTTGTCCACGCCGGACAGCATCAGGTGGTCCGGCTCGGCGGCCACGTGGACCCCGGCCCGGGTGAGCGAGTCGGCGGCCTGGGGCAGGTCGCTGACCGCCTCCAGGCGTACCCGCACGGCACCCTGGGAGTGGGCCGCGAGCACCTGGTCGACCGGACCGAACGCGACCCGGCGGCCGAGCGAGATGATGGTGACCGAGTCGCAGATGAGCTGGATCTCGCCCAGGATGTGGCTGGAGAGCACCACTGTCATCCCGGCCTCGGACAGCTCCCGCATCAGCCCGCGCATCTCCCGGATGCCGCCCGGGTCGAGGCCGTTCGCCGGCTCGTCGAGGATCAGCAGCTTGGGGTTCTTGAGCAGCGCGGAGGCGACCGCGAGGCGCTGCTTCATGCCGAGCGAGTAGGTCTTGACCCGCTCGCCGGCCCGGTCGCGCAGCCCGACCAGCTCCAGCACCTCGTCCACGCGCTGCTTGGGCAGCTCACCGGCCTGGGCGAGCAGGCCGAGCGTGTCCCGCGCGGTGAAGTGCGGGAAGAACTGCGGACTCTCCACGATGGCGCCGACCTGCCCGGCGACCGCCGGCAGCGCGTGCGGCAGCTCCTGGCCGAGGATGGCCATCCGGCCGCCGTTCGGCTTGATCAGGCCGAGCAGCGTCCGCAGCGTGGTGGTCTTGCCCGAACCGTTCGGGCCGAGGAAGCCGTGCACCTGGCCGGCTTCCACTCGCATGTCGAAGCCGTCGAGCGCGTGGCGAACCCCGCGTTTCCGGCTTCGGTACGTCTTGCGGAGACCTTCGATCTCCAGGACAGCCGACACAGCTGACCTCCCCCGATAAGTAGGCGTCAGCGACACCATACGCGGTATGCACCGGAAGGCAATACCCGGTATGCAGTGTCGGCGCGTTAAAAAGGGGCCCCTCCTCTACCGCAGGCGTTAAGAAGGGGCCCTTCCTTGCACGTCAGGCGCAGACGACGTGGACGCCCGCCTCGCGGAACGCCGCCACCACATCCGGCGACGCGCCGGAGTCGGTCACCAGCGTCTCGACCCGGTCCACCGGGCAGATCCGGGCGAACGCGTGCCCGCCGAGCTTCGACGAATCGGCTATCACCACGACCCGCTTGGCCCGGGCCACCATGAGGCTGTTCATGGCCGCCTCGCCCTCGTGGTGCGCGGCGGCGCCGAGCTGCGGGTCGATCGCGTCCACGCCGAGCAGCGCCACGTCCAGCGTGACCTCGCGCAGCAGCGCCCCGCCGAGCGGGCCGACCAGCTCGAACGACTTCGGCCGGACCACGCCGCCGGCCACCACCACCTTCATCCGCGAGCGCACCAGCAGCTCGTTGGCGATGTTCAGCGCGTTCGTGACCACTGTGAGCTGGGCGCCCTCGGCGCTGGTGTTGAGATCGGGGCGGACGGCGAGCGCCCGCGCCACCTCGGTGCTCGTGGTGCCGCCGTTGAGACCGACGACGGTGCCCGGCGACACGAGCGCCGCGGCGGCGGTGCCGATCCGCTGCTTCTCGGCCGAGTGCTTCGCGGTCTTGTAGCGCAGCGGCAGGTCGTAGGAGACGCCGTTGGCGACCGCGCCACCCCGGGTACGGGTGATCATCTGCTGCTGGGCGAGCTGGTCGAAGTCGCGCCGGATGGTGGCCTGGGAGACGTCGAGCCGCCCGGCCGCCTCCTCGACGCTGACCCGGCCGCTGTCGGTCAGCATCTCCAGCAGCGCGTTCCAGCGCGCGTAGCGGTCCACCGCGGGGCCCTCCCCAGACTGTGCGTGAACGGTGATCGGTTGCGTGCACACTAGTGCGCGAAACTAGGTCCGCGCAAAACCCTGCGCTGCGCGAACGGAGAGACGGTTGCCACGGCCACCCCGTTTCACGCAGAATGACGCGCGAAAGGCGGCCGTATCGCGCCGTATTGCGCAAGGTCTCCCCTGGGGAGGAGTTGTCATGGCGTACGTGCACGCGGAGATCGCGAGCCAGCCCGACTGCTGGCGGGAGGCGGCGCGACTCGCCCCGACCGTCGCCGAGCACCTGCCGCGCCCCGGCGAGCGGGTCGCCGTGGTCGGTTGCGGCACGTCGTGGTTCATGGCGATGGCGTACGCCGGGCTGCGCGAGGCCGCCGGCCAGGGCGAGACCGACGCCTTCCAGGCCAGCGAGTTCCCGGCCGGCCGCCGCTACGACCGGCTGATCGCGATCACCCGCTCCGGCACCACCACCGAGGTGCTCGACCTGCTCACCGCGCTGCGCGGGCGGATCCCCACCACGGTCCTGGTCGGCGACCCGGACTCGGCAGCCGTCGCGCTCGCCGACGCCACGGTCGCGCTGCCCTTCGCCGACGAGCGGTCGGTGGTGCAGACCCGCTTCGCCACCACCGCGCTGGCGCTGCTGCGCGCCCACCTCGGCGAGGACCTCGGGCGGCTGGCCGCCGACGCCGAGGTGGCCGTACGCGCGCCGCTGCCGATCGACCCGGCCGGCATCGAGCAGGTCACCTTCCTCGGTCGCGGCTGGACCGTCGGGCTGGCCCAGGAGGCCGCGCTGAAGTGCCGCGAGGCGGCCACGTTCTGGGCCGAGGCGTACCCGGCCATGGACTACCGGCACGGCCCGATCTCGGTCGCCGCGCCCGGACGGCTGGTCTGGGCGCTCGGCGAGATCCCGGACGGCCTGCCCGAGGACGTGGCCGCGACCGGCGCCGCGTTCGTGCACAGCCGCACGCACGGCTGGCGCACGGTGCTGACGAGCTGGTCGGCCGGCCGCAACCCGGTCGACCCGATGGCCGACCTGATCCTGGCCCAGCGCTTCGCGGTCGCGCTCGCCACCAGCCGCGGCCTCGACCCGGACGCGCCGCGCCACCTGACCCGGTCCGTGGTCCTGGCATGAGCGAACGCACCGAGCGCAGCGAGGGCCGTGAGCGCATGCGCAGCCGGCACGGCATGAGCGAACGCACCGAGCGCAGCGAGGGCCGTGAGCGCATGCGCAGCCGGCAGACGGCATGAGCGCAGGCGACGAGGTCGTCGTCGCGCTGGACGTGGGCGGCACCGGGATGAAGTGCGCCCTGGTCCGGCCGGACGGCACGACTGTGCACACCGAACGGCACGCCACCGACGCGCAGCGCGGCCCGGAGGCGGTGGTCGGCACCATCCTCGACGTTGCCGAAGGGCTCGCCGGCAAGGCCCGCGCCGACGGCCGCACCCCGGTGGCCTGCGGCATCGCCGTACCCGGGGTGGTCGACGAGGCGCGCGGCGTGGCGGTCTGGTCGGCGAACGTGGGCTTCCGGGACGTACCCCTGCGGGAGCTGGCGGGCACGCGGCTGGGACTGCCGGCGGCGCTCGGCCACGACGTGCGGGCGGGCGGCCTGGCCGAGGCCCGGCTCGGCGCCGGGCGGGACGGCGGGCATGTGCTGTTCGTCGCGATCGGCACCGGCATCGCCGCCGCCCACGTGGTCGACGGGTCGGCCGCCACCGGCGCGCACGGCGCCGCCGGGGAGATCGGCCACATCCTGGTACGCCCCGGCGGCCCGCGCTGCGGATGCGGGCGGACCGGCTGCCTGGAGGCGGTGTCGTCGGCGTCGGCGATCGGGCGCCGGTACGCCGAGCTGTCAGGCGCGCCCACCACCGCCGCCCAGGTGGCCGACCGGGCGGCCGCCGGTGAGCCGCTCGCCGTGGAGGTGTGGCAGGAGGCGGTAGAGGCCCTCGCCGACGGACTCGCCACCGGGCAGGCGCTCTACGATGTCTCGACAGTGGTGCTCGGCGGCGGGCTGGCCCAGGCCGGTCCCCGGCTGTTCGACCCGCTGCGGACGGCGTTGCGCGAGCGGCTGACGTTCCACCGCGAGCCGCGCCTGGTCGCGGCCGACCTCGGTGACGAGGCCGGCTGCCTGGGCGCCGCCCTGCTGGCCCTGGACACCCTGGCGAAGGAGAGTCGATGACCCGGCGCGTGACCGGCAAGGTGGTGACCCCGACCGGCGTCATCCGGCAGGGTTGCGTGGAGATCGCCGACGGGCGGATCACCGCTGTCGCCGAGTATCCGTCGGTGCGCGACGGCCACTGGATCGTGCCGGGCTTCGTGGACATGCACACCCACGGCGGCGGCGGGCACACGTTCACCACCGGCGACGCGGAGTCGGCCCGGCAGGCTGCCGCGTTCCACAGCGGGCACGGCACCACCACGCTGCTGGCCAGCCTGGTCAGTTCCCCGTTCGAGCTGATGCGCGACGCCACCGCCGCCTACCGCCCGCTGGTGGAGTCCGGCGTGCTCGCCGGCGTCCACTTCGAGGGCCCGTACCTGTCCGCCGACCGTTGCGGCGCGCAGAACCCGGAGTTCCTGCGCGACCCGTCGACCGCGGAGCTGACCGAGCTGATCGAGCTGGGCGGCGGCGCCGTACGCATGGTCACCATCGCTCCCGAGCGGGACGGCGCCACCGAGGCGATCGAGCTGCTGGTGTCGCACGGCGTGGTCGTGGCGGTCGGGCACACCGACGCCACCTGGGAGCAGACCCGGGCGGCGGTGGCCGCGGGCGCGACGGTCGGCACCCACCTGTTCAACGGGATGCGCCCGGTGCACCACCGCGAGCCCGGCCCGGTGGTGGCGCTGCTGGAGGCCCCGAACGTGGTGTGCGAGCTGGTCGCCGACGGGGTGCACCTGCACGACGGCATGCTCGGCTTCGCCACGTCGGTGGCCGGCCCGGAGCGGGCCGCGCTGATCACCGACGCGATGGCCGCCGCCGGGATGCCGGACGGCGAGTACGAGCTGGGCGGCCAAGCGGTCACCGTGTCCGGTGGGGTGGCCCGGCTCAGCCGTGACGGCGCGATCGCCGGCAGCACGCTCACCATGGACGCGGCGCTGCGGCACGCGGTCGGCGCGGGTGTGGCCCTGCCGGACGCCTGCCGGATGGTCGCCACCACCCCGGCCCGCGCGATCGGCCTGGGCGACCAGGTGGGCGCGCTGGTCGCCGGGCTGCGCGCCGACCTGGTGATGTTGGACGACGACCTGAACGTGGTGCGGGTGATGCGCGGCGGCGACTGGGTGGAGTGATCCGCCCCCGGCGTCAGGCGCTCGGCACCTCGACGCCGAGCACCGCCTGCTCGTCCGGCCGGTGCACGAGCACGTCGGCCAGGTACGACTGCACCGCCCGGCGCATCCCGACGTCCCGCCCGGCCTGCTCGGAGAGCAGCCACTTGTGCTCGATGATCTGGGCGAACAGCTCCTGCGGCTCCAGCTTGTTCCGCAGGTGCGCAGGCACGGCCCGGACCACCGGCTCGAAGACCTCGGTCAGCCAGCGGTGCGCCGCCTGCTGCTCGTCGGTCAGGTCGCTCTCCAGCCGGTAGGCGTCGAGGTCGTTGAGGAGCCTGCGGGCCTGGTTCTCCTCCGCGTCCAGGCCGGTCAGGCGCAGCAGCCGCCGGGTGTGGTAGCCGGCGTCGACCACCTTCGGCCGCACCAGGTAGCGACCGTTGTCGACTGTCGACATGGCCACCTCGGCCACGTCGAAGCCCAGCTCGTTGAGGCGGCGGATGCGCCCCTCGATGTCGTGCCGGGCGGTGCGCTCGACCTGCTGCTCGTAGGTGATCTCGTGCCAGAGCCGCTCGTAGCGCTGCACGACCTCCTCGCAGACCACCTCCGGGTCGATCGACTCGTGCAGCAGGCCGGCGGCCTGGAGGTCGAGCGCCTCGCCGAAGATGTTGACCCGGGCGATCTCCAGGTCCTCGCCGCGCTGGCCGTTCGACAGCGACGGGTGCAGCGCGCCGGTCTCCGCGTCGACCAGGTACGCGGCGAACGCGCCCGCGTCCCGCCGGAACAGCGTGTTCGACAGCGAGCAGTCGCCCCAGAAGAAGCCGGTCAGGTGCATCCGCACGATCAGCGCGGCCAGCGCGTCGAGCAGCCGGTTCATGGTCTCCGGCCGCAGCGTGTTGGAGAACAGCGCCCGGTAGGGCAGCGAGAACTGGAGGTGACGGGTGATCAGCACCGGGTCCAGCGGTTCGCCGTCGTCGGTCTGCCGGTCGGCCACGATCGCGATGGCCTCGACCGACGGGAAGTCGATCCGCTCCAGCGCCCGCAGCAGGTCGTACTCGCGCTCGGCGACCCGCTCGCCGGTCTCCTTCACCGCGTAGACGTACCCGCCGAGCCGGACGAACCGCACGATGTGCCGGGAGATGCCCTGCGGCAGCGCCACCAGGTGTTCGGCAGGCCACTGCTCCAGCGGTGTCGACCAGGGGAGGTCGAGCAGCGCCGGGTCGACGAGAGCCGAGGTGATCCGCACGGCAACCAGTGTGACCGCTGACCCCCGCGCCGCGCTTCCCTTCGTGGTTGGGCACACAGCCGCCGATGCCCGCGCCGCCCCCGCCGCCGCCGGCGGCCGGTAGCGTGGTCGTGTGCGTCAGACCTCGGGGGTACGCGGTGACCTGCGGCTGCGGCCGGTCCGGCCGACCGGGTGGTGGTTCGACCTGCTGCTGCTCGCAGCAGTGGTGGCGCTGACCGTCGCGCTCGCCTCCGGTCACCTGTTCGGCCTCGACCGGGCGGTGGCCGACTGGTCCGACGAGAACCGCCCGGCCGCCGCCCGCTGGGTGGCGATGACGCTGAACCTGCTCGGCCAGGGCACGCCGCTGACGCTGCTCGCGGCCGGGCTGGGCGTGCTGCTGGCGTGGCGGCTGCGCTCGGTGCGGCCGCTGCTGCCGTCGGTGGCCGGGTTCGTGCTCACGTTCTTCACGATCGGCCCGCTGAAGGTGTGGACGGCCCGCCCGGCGCCGAGCGCCTCGGTCAAGGAGCCGTTCCTGTCGCCCGAGCAGACGCTGCCGCTGTTCCAGCACGACCTGCCGGTGCGTTTCGCGCAGTCGTACCCGTCGGGGCACGTCGCCAACTCGATCGTCTGGTACGGCGTCCTGGCCCTGCTGCTGGCCCCGCTCGTGCGCACGCTCGGCCGCACAGTGCCGCCCCGGCTGGTCACAGTGGTCCGGGTGGTGCCACCGGCGGTGGTCTTCTGCACCACCGTCTACCTGGGCTGGCACTGGCTGACCGACTCGGTCGCCGGGCTGCTGCTCGGCCTGCTGCTGGACCGCCTGCTGCACCGGGTGCCCTGGAACAGCCTGCCGCTGCCGGCGCGGCTCCACGGCTGGGCCCGGCCGGCGGAGCATCTCGACTAGCAGTCCGCCTCTTGTCTCGGCGTATCGACACCGGTATACATTTAGCAACCTTAACAGTTAAGTTTGTTAAATGTAGGAGGTGCGCGTGCTGGCGAGACGAATCAGCCGCTGGCTGTCGGCCGGCGCCGCCGGTCTGCTGACCGCGATGATGGCGGTGGTCGTGGCCGCCCCGGACGCCCGGTCGGCCGCCGCCGACGACGAGGCGTGCCGGCCCGACGGGCTCTACCGCACGCCCGGGGTCTCGGTGCCCTACTGCACCGTCTACGACACCGCGGGCCGGGAGAAGATGGGTGCGGACCACACCCGCCGGATCATCGGTTACTTCACCAGCTGGCGGACCGGCCGCAACGGCGCCCCGGCCTACCTGGTGAACCAGATCCCCTGGCAGAAGGTCACCCACATCAACTACGCGTTCGCCCACGTCGACGGCGGCAACCGCATCTCCGTGGGCGACCCCGGCGCCCCGGACAACCCGGCGACGAACATGACCTGGCCCGGCGTGGCCGGCGCCGAGATGGACCCGGCCCTGCCGTACACCGGGCACTTCAACCTGCTCAACAAGTACAAGAAGCAGAACCCCGGAGTCCGCACGCTGATCAGCGTCGGCGGCTGGGCCGAGACCGGCGGCTTCATCGACGACAGCGGCAACCGCATCGACTCCGGCGGCTTCTACCGGATGACCACCACCGGCACCAACACGGTGAACACCGCCGGCATCAACACGTTCGCCGACTCGGTGGTGACGTTCCTGCGCACGTACGGCTTCGACGGGGTGGACATCGACTACGAGTACCCCACCTCCAACAACAAGGCCGGCAACCCGCTCGACTTCGCCCAGGCCGACGCCAAGCGGGCCGGTCTCAACGCCTCGTACCAGGTGCTGATGCGCACGCTGCGGGAGAAGCTCGACCGGGCCGCCGCCACCGACGGCAGGCACTACCTGCTCACCGTGGCCGCGCCCGCGTCCGGCTGGCTGCTGCGCGGGATGGAGTCCTACCAGGCGTTGCAGTACCTCGACTACGTCAACGCGATGTCCTACGACCTGCACGGCGCGTGGAACCACTTCGTCGGGCCGAACGCGGCGCTCTACGACAACGGCGACGACGCCGAGCTGGCCGCGGGCGGCGTGTACGGCGCCTACTCCGGCATCGGCTACCTGAACACCGACTGGGCGTACCACTACTTCCGGGGCGCGCTGCCCAGCGGCAGGGTGAACATCGGCGTGCCCTACTACACCCGGGGCTGGCAGGGCGTCACCGGCGGCACCAACGGCCTGTGGGGACGGGCGGCGCTGCCCGACCAGACCAAGTGTCCGGCCGGCACCGGCGGCTCGATCGGCTCCACCACCCCCTGCGGCAACGGCGCGGTCGGCATCGACAACCTCTGGCACGACCTCGACGCCGCCGGCAACGAGGTGCCCGGCGGCGCCAACCCGATGTGGCACGCGAAGAACCTCCAGGCCGGCATCACCGGCGACTACCTGGCCGGATACGGCCTCACCCCGGCCACCGACCCGGCCGACCGGATCAGCGGCAGCTACGCCCGTAACTACTCGGCCGCGCTGGTCGCGCCCTGGCTGTGGAACGCGGAGAAGAAGGTCTTCCTCTCCACCGAGGACGACCAGTCGCTCGCCGCCAAGGCCGACTACGTCGCGGCCAAGGGCCTCGGCGGCGTGATGATCTGGGAACTCGCCGGCGACTACGCCTACGACTCCGCCAAGGGCCGGTACGGCATGGGCGACACGCTGACCACGCTGCTCTACGACCGGCTGAAGGCCGCACCGGCGTACGGCGCCCGCAAGGCGGGCATCACCATGCCCACCCGGACGCTGGACGTGGCAGTCGGCATGGGTGGTTTCGCGCTCGGCGACAACAACTACCCGATCAACCCCGAGCTGCGGCTGACCAACAACACCGGCGCACCGATCCCGGCCGGCGCGCACCTGGAGTTCGACTATCCCACCACCACCCCGGCCACGCTCAGCCAGCAGTCCGGCTGGGCGCTCACCACTGTCACCACCGGCCACACCGGCAGCAACGTGGGCGGCTTGAAGGGCGACCACAACCGGGTACGCCTCACCGTGCCGGCCGCAATCGCGCCCGGCTCGTACGCCGAGGTGACGCTCAACTATCAGCTCCCGATCTCCGGCCCGGCCAACTTCACGCTCGCCTTCGGCGGCCAGACGTACGCGCTGGCCGGGGACTGGGCACGTGGTGGCGAGGTGGTCACGCCGTCGCCCAGCCCGAGCGGTTCCGTCCCACCCGGCGGGGGCACCTGCACCGCGCCGGCCTGGTCGGCGTCCACCGCGTACTCCGGCGGTGCAACCGTCTCGCACGCCGGACGGACCTGGAGCGCGAAGTGGTGGACCCAGGGCGAGACGCCGGGCAGCGCCGCGGTCTGGGCCGACCAGGGTGCCTGCACGGGCTCCCCGACGCCCACCGGCTCGCCGTCACCCACCGGCGGTGCATGTGCCGCGCCGGCCTGGGCCGCGGGCACCGCGTACACCGGAGGTGCCGTGGTGTCCTACGGCGGACACCGGTGGACCTCCCGGTGGTGGACCCAGGGAGACGTGCCGGGGACCAACAGCCAGGGCGTGTGGACCGACAACGGGCCCTGCTGAACCCGATCCCGGTGCCGTCGGCGGAATCCTGCCGGCGGCACCGGCCGTTCACCCGGGGCACCCGGGCCTCCGGTGTGTGGAACGGCGGGCACGGCGCTCAGCCTGCCGTCCGGATCTCCACGATGCTGATCCGGGTACGGGTGCTGTAGGTCAGCCTGCGGCGGTGGTCGTCGTCCGCCGGCCGCACCGCCACCTGGACGCGGATCTGGGTGCCCTTCGGCAGCTCGACCCGTTCGTCCGGCGTGCTCACCACGAACACCCCGCCGGTGGTCTCCGGGTCGACCGACACCCGCTCCTGCCGCAGCAACGGGGTGTCGTTCTCCGCGTCTCCGGGCCGGGTGTACTCGGCGCGTATCCGGACCAGGTCGTCACGCCGCAACCCGCGCAGGTCGACTGTCGCCTGGATGCTCACCAGCCCGGTCTCCGGCACCGTCCAGTGGTACAGGCCGGTGGCCCAGCGGATGGCGTGGAACCGGTCGGTGGTGTCGAGCGTGTCGCCGGCGTGCGCGGTGCTGTGGAAGGTGGCGATCACGTCCCGCTTGGTCGTCGTGGACGTCTTCTCCCCGATCATCTTCGCGAAGTCGTCGGCGGTGCCGCGGAACGCGTCCGCGTCGCAGGTGTGCTGGCGGCCGATGATGGCCGAATCGGTGAACTGCCAGATGCGCGGCGTCTCCGCCGGCTTGCCGTAGCGCGTCCAGCCCGGGCCGGAGTCCCCGCCGGCCCGCGCGTACGCGGCCTTGAAGTCCTCGGCCACCCGGTACGGGTAGTCGGCGTTCCAGCGCGGGAAGTCGCCCAGGTCGTCGTCGCCGTACTGGCCGCGCGACGCGTACATCACCGCCACCTTGCCGGTGCGTTCCTCCAGTTCCCGGCCCACGTCGACGCCGATGTGCGGGGGCACGTCGTCGGTCGGCCAGCGCTCCAGGTCGATCTGCCAGAAGAACCCGTCGTACGTGCGCCACCAGGGGGAGTGCTTGTCGGCGTAGTCGATGGCGGTGCTGGCCTGGTCCTCGATGGAGACGTCGGAGTGCACCACCACGTACATGCCCAGGAACGGGATGCCCGCGTCCTTCGCGGCGGTGAGCATCACCCCGTAGTACTGGCTGTGGAACGTGCCGTCACGCGACTGTTCCGTGCCCTTGTAGGTCATGAAGTCGATGCCCGCGGCGCGGGCCTCCCGGATCCGGTCGGCCGTCAACCCCCGGTCGACGTCGTAGTCACTGGCGTCCCAGCCGAAAAGCGTCATGTGCGGTACCTCCCGCGTTCGCGGAGAAGACGTTCCCGAAATTGCCGGAGCCGATTCGAGGGCACCATTGCCCGATCGACGCAGAAAGAATCTGATCATCGCCATCGGATAATCGGCACGGAACATTTGCGAACCGCGCTGGCGGGGCGATTCGCTCCCGCTTTGACCTGCGTAAACGACGATACCGAGGGTTCGGCGATCGGCCACCGCTGAACGTCGATTAATTATGCAAATCATTTTCGTCAATTTCGAGCCGGTGGGCACCTGCCGTTCATCTGAGCGCCCTAGGCTGCCGGTGTGGAACAACTGGCGCGGCGACTCGGCGTACCCGATGCGGTGGTCATCGGTCTGGGCTCGATGCTCGGCGCGGGCGTCTTCGTGGTCTTCGCACCGGCCGCGGCTGCCGCGGGCGGTCCGGGCCTGCTGGTCGCGCTGGCGGTCGCCGGCTTCATCGCCTACTGCAACGCGACCAGCTCGGCCCGGCTCGCCGCCCGCTACCCCGAGTCCGGCGGCACCTACGTCTACGGCCGGGAACGGCTGCACCCGTTCGCCGGTTTCCTCGCCGGCTGGGGATTCGTGGTCGGCAAGACGGCGAGCTGCGCGGCCATGGCGCTGACCGTCGGGGCGTACCTGTGGCCGGGGCGGGCGCGGCTCGTCGCGGTCCTCGCGGTGGTGGCGGTGACAGCGGTGAACCTGCGCGGCATCGGCAAGACCGCCACCGCCACCCGGGTCCTCGTCGCTGTGGTGCTCACGGTGCTCACCGTGGTGGCGGTGACCGGCGCGCCGCAGGTGGCGGCCGACCGGCTCACCGCGCCGGCCGGAATCGGGGCGGGCGGCGTGCTGACCGCCGCCGGCCTGCTGTTCTTCGCCTTCGCCGGGTACGCGCGGATCGCCACGCTGGGCGAGGAGGTCCGCGACCCGGAGCGCACCATCCCCCGGGCGATGCCGCTGGCGCTCGGCGCGGTGCTGGCGATCTACCTGACGCTGGCAGTGGTCGCGCTCGGCGTGCTCGGCGCCGACCGGCTGGCGTCCACCGACGCGCCGCTGGTCGAGGTGGTGACCGCCGCCGGGCACCCGGGCCTGGCCTGGCTGGTCCGGGCCGGCGCCGCAGTCGCGGTGACCGGGGTGCTGCTGTCGCTGCTGGCCGGCGTCGGCCGCACCATGCTGGCGATGGCCCGGCGGCACGATCTGCCGGGCGCGCTGGCGGCGGTCCATCCGCGCCACCGGGTGCCGCACCGCGCCGAGCTGGCGGTGGCCGCCGTGGTCGCCGCCGTGGTGACAGTGGGCGACATCCGGGGCGCGATCGGCTTCTCCAGCTGCACGGTGCTGGTCTACTACGCGATCACCAACGCGTCGGCGCTGACGCTCGGCCCGGACCCGGCCCGGCGCGTCCCGGTACGGCTGCTCGCCGCCCTCGGGCTCGTCGGCTGCCTGGTGCTGGCGGTCAACCTGCCGCTGCCGAGCGTCCTCGCCGGGTTCGGCGTGCTCGCCCTCGGCGCGCTCGGGTACGCGGTCCGCAGCCGTCGTCGACCTGCCTGACGCGGCCCGGCCGCCTTGCCGCGGCCGGCAGCCCTTGATGCGCCGGCTGCCCTTGACGCGCCCGGCGGCCTTGACGCGCCCGGCGGCCTTGACGCGCCCGGCGGCCTTGAGGCGCCCGGCGGCCGTCACCGCTGACGCGTCCGGTCACTCCTGCGGGCGGCGTGCGGCGGGCGGGCCGGTGGGTGCCGGCGGCGGCGCGGGCGTGGTCTCCCGGAGCAGGGCGGTCAGCCCGGCCCGCCGGGCCACCACAGTCAGCCGGTCACCGGCCTGGATCACCATGCGGGGGTCGGCCGACCAGTCGGCCTTCTGGTTCGGCCGGGTGTGCGCGAGCAGGCGTACCTCGCCGGGCCGGGCCACCGCGCTCAGCGGACTCCCGTCCAGCGGCGAACCGGCCACCACCGGCACCTCGGTGACCAGCAGCGCGTGCCGGTCGACCGGGATGGTGGCGACCACAGCGCGATCCAGCAGGGCCGCCGCGAACGCCGGTGCGGCCAGATAGGACACGCTGCGCGAGATGCCGATGCCGAACGCCTGCTGGATCCGCTCGGCGAAGTCGCCGTCGAACAGCCGCAGCACCACGCGCAGGTCCGGGTCGAGGGACCGGGCGATCAGCGCCGCTCGCAGGTTCGTCCCGTCGTCGGTGGACACCACCACGAGCGCCTGGCAGGTGTCCACCGAGGCGGACCGGAGCGTCTCCTCCCGGCCCGCGTCGCCCACGATCAGCGGCACCCCCAGCCGGCGCGCCAGCGGGGCGCCGCGCGCGTCCGGGTTCTTGTCGATCGCCACCACCTCGACACCGAAGTCGTGCAACTGCGCCATCACCCGGGTGCCGATGTTGCCCAGCCCGACCATCACCACGTGCCCGGAGCGGTCCGGCTGGACCCGGCCCGCGTGCAGCGCCAGCCGGGCGTTGACGATGCCGTCGACCACCGCGGCCGTGATCAGCGGGATCAACGCCAGCCCGGCCAGGTTGAGCACCACCTGCATCACCTGGGCCGCGACCGGCTTGTTGACGTCCGGATCCTGGCCGGTGAGCGTGGTGACCAGCGTCAGGTAGACCGCCTCGCTCCAGCTCACGTCGGCGGCCCGCGCGTTGAGCCAGCCCAGCGCCGCGATCACCCCGAGCAGCACCAGCACCGCGATACCGATCTTGCGGGTGGCGAAGTGACGGACCGCGCGCAGCAGGACGGCGACCGGCTGCCGGCGCCGCCGCGCCCGTACCAGCCGCCGCGCGGCGACCTCGGTGCCCGCCGGCCGCCCGGTCGCCTCGGCCAGCACCACGTCGGCCGCCGCCTCGTCAGCGGGCAGCACCCGGACCAGGTCCGGATCGGTGGTGACGGCAAGGCCGCAGACCACGTCCTGCTGGCGTACGTCGTCGCGGCGGGCCACGTAGAGCGTGCGCCCCTGGTGCCGGAAGTGGGTCGGCGCCACCTCGCCCAGCGCGGCGGCCACGAAGGCGGGCGCGGCGATCGAGGCGTCCGAGAGCACCGCCGAGTCGGGGAAGAGCTGCCGCAGCCCGTCCGCCAGGTTGGTGTTGAACATCCGCACCACCAGGCGCAGCCGCGACTCGACCTCCTGCGCGCAGAGCGCGGCGTGCATGTTGCCCACGTCGTCCTGGTGCAGCAGGGCCAGCCCGGCCGCGCCGGCCAGCCCGGCCCGGCGGAACGCGGCCTCGTCGAGGCGCTCCGCCGTGACCACACGTACCCCCGGCACGTCCCGGCCGTCGGGGCCCTCGGACCGGCGGCGGCCCGGCACCACGAGCGTGACCCGCACCCGGCCGTCGGCGCTGTCGGTGGCGAGCAGCGACCGGACCACCCAGTAGGCGAGCGGGTCGGAGCCGCAGACCACGTAGTGGGGGCGTTCGTCACCGTTCATCCGGAGCCGCCAGCCGGTTGCGCGGCGCGCGCGGTCGCGCAGTGGCTCGGCCATGTCCGGATCGTAGTCAGCCGCTCGCGATCCGCGCAGCCCCGGCGATCATGAACGCATGGCACGGCCGGGTACGGGTAGAGCACCGCCATGCAGACGTTCCTGCCGTATCCGGACTTCCTGGCCAGCGCGCGCATGCTGGACCAGAAGCGGCTGGGCAAGCAGCGCGTGGAGGCGATCCAGGTGCTGCGCGGGCTGACCCGGCCGGACTACGGCTGGCGCAACCACCCCGCGGTGAAGATGTGGGCCGGGTACGAGGAGGCGCTGACCCGGTACGGGCTGGACATGTGCGCGGTGTGGTGCGAGCCGGGCCGGGCCGACACCTGCGCCGGGACGCTCGCCACCGACCTCGCCGCCGCCTGCGGCATCTCGGTGATCCGCACCCAGGACGAGCTGGCCGCCGCCGGCGAGCTGCCGCCCTGGCTGGGCCGCGACGACCTGCACCGCAGCCACCGGTCGTCGCTCCTGCGCAAGGACCCCGCCCACTATGCACGGTTGTTCACCGACGTCTCCCCCGACCTGGAGTACGTCTGGCCCCCGTCGGACCGCCCCCGCCGCTGCCTGCCGTGAAAGGAAGGGCCCCTTATTAACGCCTGCGGTAGAGGAAGGGCCCCTTGTTAACACCTCGCCCCGCCCACCCACGCGGCGCACCCAGCACGGGGGCGACGCGGCGTTAAGAAGGGGCCCCGCACATCCGTATGCGTTAAAAGGGGCCCCTTCCTTTCACCTCGGGCAGACTGGGGGGACCGCCGACTGGAGGATGCCCCGTGGGTCTGTCGCAAGTGGTAGGTCGCCTGATCGGCGTACGCGAGCACGTGGTGGACCCGGGCGGCGGTGGCGCCGACCGCGTGCCGCGCCCGGTCCCGGCGCTGGTGGTCGGCGGCGGTATCGCCGGCATGTCGGCGGCGGTGGTGCTGGCCGAGCGTGGGGTGGCGGTGACGGTGCTGGAGGCGGCGCCGCACCTCGGTGGGCGGCTCGGCGCCTGGCCGGAGGATCTGTCCGACGGCGTCCAGCGCAACGAGCACGGCTTCCACGCGTTCTTCCGGCAGTACTGGAACTGGCGGTCGATCCTGCGCCGCGTCGACCCGGCGCTGGGCTTCCTCAAGCCGATCCCGGGCTACCCGATCCTGTCCGAGCAGTGGCCCACGGAGGAGTTCGGCAAGCTGCCGCCCGCGCCGCCGGCGAACCTGCTGGCGCTGCTGCTGCGCAGCCCGAGCCTGCGCCTGGCCGACCTGCGGTCGATGGACCGGGACGCGGCGCTGCCGCTGCTCACCTACGACCCGGTACGCACGTACGAGGAGTTCGACGAGCGGACCGCCGACGATCTGCTCACCTCGCTGCGGCTGCCGGACCGGGCGCGGGCCATGCTGTTCGAGGTCTTCTCGCACTCGTTCTTCAACCACGAGGCGGAGATGTCGGCCGCCGAGATGATCGCGCAGTTCCACTTCTACCTGCTCGGCAACCCGGAGGGGCTGGCCTTCGACTGCCCGGACCGGGACTACGGCACGGCGATCTGGGAGCCGCTGACCCGGCACGTGGAGAAGCACGGCGGCCGGGTGCTGACCGGCGCGGCGGCGGCCCGGCTGGACCGTACCCCGGCGGGGTGGCGGGTGACCGGCGCGGACGGCGACGTCTGGGAGGCGCCGCACGTGGTGCTCGCGGTGGACCCGCCCGCGCTCGCCGCGCTCGTCGACGCCTCGCCCGGCCTGGCCGCGGCGGCACCCGAGCTGGTGGCGCGGATGCCCGCGTTCGGCAGACCCGGACCGCCGTACGCGGTGGCGCGCTACTGGATGGACGGGGACGTCCGGGCCGACCGCGCGGTGTTCAGCGGCGTCTCCCGGCAGCCCACGCTGGACTCGGTGACGCTCTACCACCGGCTGGAGGACGAGCCCCGCCGCTGGGCCGAGCGCACAGGCGGCTCGGTGGTGGAGCTGCACGCGTACGCCTGCGAGCCGGACGTGCCGGCCGACGAGCTGGCCGCCCGGATGCTGCGGGAGCTGACCGCGCTCTGGCCGGAGGTGGCCGACCTTCGGGTACGCGAGCTACGGGCCCGCGTCGAGGCACAGGCGCCCGCGTTCACGCCTGGCAGCCACGCCTGGCGCCCGGGGGTGGAGACCGACGCGCCGGGCCTCTACCTGGCCGGGGACGGCATCCGCACCGAGTTCCCGAGTGCGCTGATGGAACGGTCGGCGGCCACCGGGATCCTCGCCGCGAACCACATCCTCCGTGCCGAGGGCGCGGCGGCCGAGCCGGTCCGGTCGATCCGGCCGCGCGGCCTGCTGGCCGGCAAGGCTGGGCCGAAACGGTCATAAGCGCATAAAATCGGCTCTACGCTCGACTGATCCGGTGATACGGGAGGTCGGGCGGTGAGCACCGCGACGCGGGATCGGCGCGACGAGGACCACGGGACACCTCGGGACGAACGGACCGCGGTGGTCACCGCGCTGCGACTCGGCTGGTCCATGGCGGACGCCTACCACCACGCGCAGACCGCCGACCTGACCGGAGACGGGCACCGGCCGGCGCCCGCGCCGCCGAAACTGTCGAACCTGACCGAGCTGGCCGGGCGGCACCGGCTCGGCATGTACCTCGACGGCGTGGACGTCGCGCTGGCCCAGATCGCGCCGCTGACCACTGCGGGCCGTACGGTGCCGTCCACCGCCGCCGCCCGGGGCGCCACCGAGGCGGGCCGGGAAACGCTGCTGCGCGCGCTCGACGACCTCAACATCGACGTGCTGCGCTGGACGATGGCGACGAACCACCGGGTGGGTGTGGCGTACCGGCTCGGGCGCTCGCTCGCCGACACCGTGCGGCGCGGCGACGCCGGCCAGCTCGCCGCGCGCTTCGGCGGCCGGCATCTCCAGATCAGCAGGTGGCTGGACGAGCTGGCGAGCGTGCTGCCGCCGTACTCGGCCGCCGTGGTGCGCCGCTCGCTCGCCGCCTGGGCGACGGCTGTCGGTCGTGCCACTGTGGGCGACCCGGGCGAGGCCGGGCTCGCCGAGCTGGCCCGCGAGCTGCGCAACCAGGGCGACCTGTGGCAGGACGTACTGACCGGCGGCCTGCACCCGCGCGACCTGCTGGACGAGGAGAACTGGGCGGTGATCGCCCGCAACGTCGTCATCCGGGACCGGAAGCTGGTGGCGCAGGCCGCCCGTGGGATCTTCTGGCCGGTGCTGGCGCCCCTGCTGGTGGTGCTGTTGGCGGTCGTCGGGGTCAGCGCCGCCGCGGCGGCCGGCTCCCCCACCACCCGGGCGGCGGTGGCGCTCGTCGGTCTGGGCGCGGGGCTCACAGCGATCTGGCGGTCGATCTCCACGCCCACGCTGTCGGTGGCGGCCGAGGTGAACCGCCCGCTGCTGGACAGCGAGCTGGTGGTGCAGATGACCGCCCGCATCGACCGGCCGCTCGCCGCCGCGAGGCGCGCCGGCCGGGCCGGACGGCAGCGGCGGCGGCCCACCGACGACGGATCGAAATACGTTGCCCACGATTCCCGAGTCGATCTACCGTGAGCGCGCAAGGTCAACCACCGTTCCGGGAGCCGTCGATGTCGCTACGACCCGCCACCGCGATGACGTCGTGGCTGCTCGGCGACGGCTGCCGGGAACACGGTCCCTGGCCCGGAGGGCACGACTGACGCGCCTCGCGCGTCCCCGTCGTCGCCGTACCGCCGATCGTGAAGGGAGAACCCGGTGGACGCCGTCCTCGTCGTCAACGCCGACCTCGGCCCGCTGCACCGGGTCACCGTCAAGCACGCGATCCGGATGCTCTGCCGCCGGGTCGCCGAGATCCACGAGGCCGAGCCCGACCGGGTCATCGGAGTCTTCCCGCTGCCGCGTGTGGTCCGCCTCGTCCGGTACGTGGTGACCCGCTGGCGGTTCAGCGCCGGCCCGGCCTGGTCCCGGGCCGGGGTGCTGGCGCGCGACCGGCGGAAGTGCGCGTACTGCGACGGCGCGGCGAGCACGATCGACCACATCCTGCCCCGCTCGCGCGGTGGCCGGAACACCTGGGGGAACACCACCGCCGCCTGCTACGCGTGCAACCAGCGCAAGGGCGACCGGACCCCGGCCGAGGCGGGCATGCCGCTGCGGCGGGAACCGGCGACGCCGAGCTGGGCCGCACTGGCGCGGTGACGGACGGCCGGCGGGCACAGGGGGCGGTGCCGGGGGTGAGCCCCGGCGCCGCGCCCGCCGGTCCCACCAAGTCGCCTAGCTGTCGAGACGCCGGGCCAGCCCGTCGAGCAGGAGGTCCAGCCCACCGCCGAACTCGTCCTCCGGTGCGACCGCGCCGGCCTCGCGTGCGGTCTCGGCGAGCAGGGGGAACTCGTCGCGGGGCAGCGCCGCGATGACTGCCGTGCCGGGGCCGGCGAGCGCGCCGAGGTGTTCCATCTGGATCGCCCCGACCACGTGGCCGAGCAGGGCGCGGAACGCGATCACCCGTCCGACGCCGGTGAAGCCGGCCCTTGTCAGCACCGCGAGCACCGCCTCGCCCCAGCGCAGGATCGTCGGCGAGCGGTGCCGGTACGCGGGGAGCAACGGCACCACTGCCGGATGGACGCCGACCGCGCGGCGCACCCGGTCGGCCAGGTCCCGGATGCCGTCCGGCCACGGGACGTCGCCCGGCGGACGGGTGTCCACCCGTTCGAGGACCCGCTCGACGACGAGCGCCTCCAGTTCGTCCCGGTCGGCGACGTAGCGGTAGAGGCCCATCGTGCTGGTGCCGAGCTGCGCGCCGACCGCGCGCATGGTGAGGCCGGCGAGGCCGTCCCGGTCGAGCACCGCGAGCGCCGCGTCGGCGAGCCGGGCCGGGGTCAGGGAACGGGGACGGGGCATGGCCTTGACAGCGTACAAGATACGCCTACGGTTGTAGGAGTACGTCGTACGCCTACAACGGGAGCGCGCATGGACGTCGTCACCCCCCGCCACCTGACCAGCGTGACCGGCACCGGGATCGACCTGCCGGATCCGGACCGCCTGATCCACCTCCAGTTCCGGCGCTTCGCCGGCTGCCCGGTCTGCAACCTCCACCTGCGCTCGATCGTCCGCCGGCACGCCGAGATCGAGGCCGCGGGCGTACGCGAGGTGGTCCTCTTCCACTCCCCCGCCGACGAACTGCGCGAGCACGTCGCCGACCTGCCGTTCGCCGTGGTGGCCGATCCGGACCGGCGGCTCTACCGGGAGTTCGGCGTGGAGTCGGCGCGGCGGTCGCTGCTCGACCCGCGCGCCTGGCTGCCGATCCTGCGAGCAGTGGTGACCGGCACCTGGCACGTGCTGCGCGGCCGGGAGCGACTGCCGTCCACCTCCCCGCACGGCGGGCGGCTCGGGCTGCCGGCCGACTTCCTGATCGCACCCGACGGGCGGGTGCTCGCCGAGAAATACGGCGAACACGCCTCCGACCAGTGGTCGGTGGACGAGCTGTTGGCCCACGTCAGCGCGGACCGCGCGTCGCGGTGACGGCGGACCGTGCCGGCCGGCCGTTCGCGGCTGACGCCTGCCGGCCGGTCAGACGGCGGGCGGCGTCCAGCCGAAGCGCGGCGGGCGCCGCTCGTTGATCGCGGCCACGCCCTCGCGGGCCTCGCCGCTGTCCCGCACCTGGTCGTGCCACCAGGCGAGCCGGTCGGCGTCGGCGCGCCCGTCGACGATCTCCTTCGCGGCGGTCACTGTGAGCCGGGACCGCTCGGCGACCGTGGCGGTCAGCGCCGCCACCCGCCCGGCCAGCTCACCGGCCGGCAGCACCTCGTCCACCAGGCCGATCCGCAGCGCCCGCTGGGCGTCGACCAGCTCGCTGGTGAAAAGCAGGTGCTTGGCCGCCGACGGGCCGACCAGCGCGGCCAGCCGCCGCGTGGTCGGTGCCGGGTAGACCAGGCCGAGCCGGGCCGGGGGTACGCCGAACCGCGCGTCCGCCGCGGCCAGGCGCAGGTCGCAGGCGACGGCGAGCTGACAGCCGCCACCCACGCAGGCGCCCTCGATCGCGGCGACTGTGGGGCGGCCGAACGCGGCGAGCCGTTCCTCGGCGGCCACCGCGATGCTGCCGTCACCGGCTGCCAGCAGCTCGTCCAGGTCGCCCAGGTCGGCGCCGGCGCAGAACGTGCCGCCCGCGCCGGTGAGGACCAGCACCCGTACCGCCGGGTCCGCCTCCAGGCCGTCTAGCAACACCGGGAGCTGCCGCCACATGGCCGGGGTCATGGCGTTGCGCCGGGCCGGGTTGTGGATGACGACAGTGGCCACCGGGCCGTCCAGGGTGACTGTCAGTTCCGCGTCGGACATGGGTCCGACCGTAACGGCCGGGGCCCGCCGACCACCCGCGTGGGGTGGCCGCCGGGCCCCGGGATCGGCGGTCAGGTCAGGAGACGTTGATCGCGGTGTCGTCGATCACGAACGAGGTCTGCAGCGAGACGTCCTCGGTGCCGGTGAACTTCAGCGTGACGGTCTGCCCGGCGTACGCCGCCAGGGAGAACGACTTCTGGCTGTAGCCGCTGGCCTTGTTCAGGTTCGAGTAGGTCGCCAGCGTGGCCAGCACCGAGCCGGACGAGTTGAGCACCTGCACGTTCAGCTTGTCGTACTGGACGCTGGTGGTGCTCTCGGCCGAGTCGATGTGCAGCCAGAACGAGAGGTTGTACGCGGAGCAGCCGCTCGGCAGGCTCACCGACTGCGACAGCGTGTCGGTGCGGGTGCTGCCGTAGCCGTTCAGCCACGCGTTCCACGTACCGGTGCGGGTCGGCTGGCCCTGCGAGCCGTACTGGCCGATCACGCCGGAGGTGGTGGCCCAGACCGTGTTGCCGGACTCGAAGCCGGGGTTGCCGAGCTTCTGGCCGGCGCCGGTGCAGCCGCCGCCCGTGCCGGTCACCGTCAGCGAGTACGTGGCGGTCTTGGTGCCCGACGCCGCGCTGCCGGTGACGGTCACCGAGTAGGTGCCGGTCGGGGTGCCGGAGCTGGTGGCGATGGTGAGCGTGGACGAGCCGCCCGAGGTCACCGAGGCGGGGCTGAACGACGCGGTGGCGCCGGTCGGCAGGCCGGACGCGGAGAACGTCACGGTCTGCGCGGTGCCGCTGGTGGTGGACGTGCCGACGGTGGCGGAGGCCGATCCACCCGCGGTCACCGACCCGGAGGTCGGCGAGAGCGAGACGGAGAAGTCGTTACCGGTCGAGCTGCACGGAGCGTCGTTGCCGGCCACGTTCACCGCGGTCCACGCCGCCTGGACGGTCTTGTACTCGGTGGAGCAGTTGCCGTACAGGTCGGTAGCGGCCCGCAGGGTGTACGCGCGGGCGGTGTTGGCCGGGTTGCTGGTGTTGACGTACGAGGTGTTCGAGGTGAAGTACACGTCGAGCGCCCGGTACCAGATCTTCTCCGCCTTGGCGCGGCCGATGCCGGTCACCGCCGGGGCCGAGCCGCAGACCGGCGAGGTGCCGTACGCGGTGGCGCCGGTGCCCTCGGCGAGGTTGAAGAAGAAGTGGTTGCCGACGCCGGAGGAGTAGTGCACGTCCTTGTTCTTCGTGCTGGTGGACCAGCAGGAGTCGGACGAGCCGTCCAGCGACGGGTTGTACATGTAGCGCAGCGGCGTACCGTTGCCGTTGATGTTGATCTTCTCACCGACCTGGTAGTCGCCCGGGTCGCTCGGCGCGGCGGCGTAGAACTCCACCATGTTGCCGAAGATGTCGCTGGTGGACTCGTTGAGGCCACCGGACTCACCGGAGTAGACCAGCCCGGCCAGCGCCTCGGTGACGCCGTGGCTCATCTCGTGACCGGCCACGTCCAGCGAGACCAGCGGGCGGGAGTTGCCCGAGCCGTCGCCGTAGGTCATCTGGGAGCCGTCCCAGAACGCGTTGACGTAGTTGTTGCCGTAGTGCACCCGGCTCGGCACGCCCTGGCCGTTGCCGAAGATGCCGTTGCGGCCGTGCACGTTCTTGAAGTAGTCGAACGTCTTGGCGGCGCCGAAGTGGGCGTCCACGGCGGCCGACTGCCGGTTCGAGGTGGCGCCGTTGCCCCACGCGTTGTCCGCGTCGGTGAACGTGGTGCAGGTGGAGGTCCCGTTGTTCATGTCGCAGGTGCGGCCGTTGCCGCGCACCGGGTCGATCATCTGGTACGTGCTGCCGGAGAGCGTCGTGTCGATGGTGACCGAGCCGCTGTAGACGCCCTGGCCGGTGCCGGCCACCGTCTCGATCTCGTCGTACGACCCGATCACCTTGCCGGTGGTCGCGTCGGTGATGACGTGCAGCTTCGACGGCGTCTGCTTGTCCGCCTTCCAGCCGGTCGCGACGGTCTCCCAGGCGAGGCGGCCCTTGCCGCTGCTGGCGTCGACGAACAGTTCCGGCGCGCCGACCGAGGTGAGCGACCCGGAGAACGTCTTGCGGGCGCTGGCCTTGGCCGCGTCCGCGCCGACCTTCGCGGTGGTGCTCAGGGTCAGCGGGGCGGACAGGCTGACCGACGCGCTGGTCAGGGTGCCGTTCGGGGCGGTGTGGATGACGAAGTCACCGCCGTACACCCGGAGACCCTGGTAGGTCCGGCTGTACCGGGTGTGCGCCGCCCCGGAGGGGTCGACCTTGGTGCGAACGGCCTGGTAGGCCTCACCGCCGGCGCCCTGGACGACGCCGGGGTTGGCGCGCAGCAGGCTCGCGGCCTTGGCTGCGGCAGAGGTCTCGGGGCTGGGGGCGGTTGGCGCTGCCGCTTGCGCCGAGGTGGTGACGCAGGCCAGCACGCTGCTGGTGAGCAGCGCTGCGCTGACGGCGGCGACGGATCTTTTCACGGGCCCTCCTGGAAGGCGAAGTTGTGACGGGGGTAGTCACTGATGTAGATATAGCGATACATCGAAGAACGTGAAAGAGGCTGGCGAGATCCCGCCTGAGACATTGACCGAACGGATGAGGAGGACCGGTGGGCCGGAACCGGGTGGTCCCGTCGCGCGTCCGATCGGGTATGAGAGCTGCCTCCGCCGCGGCGGCCGTCGCCGCCCTTCTCCTCCCGCTCGCCGGCTGCGCCCGCACCGACGCCCCACCCGTCCTCACGGACGGACCCTCGCCGCTGGCCACCGAGGTCGTACTCGTGAAGTCGGGCGGCATCGCCGGGCTGTCCGACACCGTCCGGGTCGAGCCGGACGGCCACTGGACGAGGACCGACCGCGGCGGCGCCTCCCGCGAGGGACAGCTCGCCGCGGAGAAGCTCACCCGGCTGCGGCAGCTCGCGGCCGACCCCCGGCTCGCCGCCGAGGCCGCCGTCACCGTGCCGCCGACGATGTGCGCCGACGCGTTCACCTACCGGCTCACCATCGGGCCGAACCAGGTCGGCTACGTGGACTGCCCGCCGGAGACCACGCCACCGGCCGTCACCTCGCAGGTGGTGGACCTGCTCAACGGCGCCACCGGCTGACCGGCCCGTCAAACCCGTTCCGGCTGTGACATCGGCCTATGGCCGGGGCGGGCCGGCCGCGCCAGCATGGAAGGCATGACTCGCGCACTCATCGCCCTGACCAGTCACTCCGAGCTGGGCCGCACCGGCCGCTCGACCGGCTACTACGTCGGCGAGGCCGCCGAGCCGTGGGAGGTGTTCCGGGCCGCCGGGTACGACGTCGACCTGGTCTCCGTGGCCGGCGGGGAGCCGCCCGTCGACGGGCGGGACGAGAACGACAGCACCCAGAACGACTTCCTCGCCACCGCCGGCGTCACCGACACCCCGAAGGCCGCCGACGTCGACCCGGACGGGTACGACGTGATCCTCTTCGCCGGTGGTCACGGCACCATGTGGGACTTCCCCGACGACCCCGACCTGGCCCGGATCGCCCGCTCGGTCTACGAGCGCGGCGGCGTGGTGGCCGCCGTCTGCCACGGCCCGTCGGCGCTGGTGAACCTCACCCTCACCGACGGCTCCCGGCTCGTCGCCGGCAAGCGGGTGGCCGGGTTCACCAACAGCGAGGAGGCGGCCGTCGGCCTCACCGACGAGGTGCCGTTCCTGCTCGCCGACAAGCTCGGCGAGGCGGGCGCGCAGCACGTGCCGGCACCTGATTTCACCGAGCACGTGGTGGTCGACGGGCGGCTGGTGACCGGCCAGAACCCGCAGTCCGCCCGCGCCGTGGCCGACGCCGTGGTGAAGCTGATCGCCTGAGTCAGATCCGGTAGTCGTCGGGCAGGCCGGTGGCACGCAGCTCGGGCGGCAGGTGGGCGACGTCGTTGAACGCGACGAGCGCCGGCGGGCCGCCCGAGCTGTAGCGGATCACGGTCAACCCGCAGTTCTGCTGGTTCAGCCCGATCCACCGGCGCGCCGGCGCGTCCACCGCGTGCAGTACCAGCCACGCGACCAGGAAGTTGTGGGTGACGACCAGCTCGCGTACGTCGCCCTCCGCGGGGGCGGTGGCGAACCGCGCCACCGACTCCGCGGTCACGCGCGGTCCGTCGCGCCGCTCCCGCTCGGAGAAACCGGCCAGGAACGCCGCGTACGACTCCGGCAGGCCGGCCGGGTCGGTGTCGTGCGGCATGTGGTCGCCGGCGCGGTCGTCCTCGCGTACCGGAACACCCGGCAGCGACGCCGCGACCAGCGCGGCGGTCTCCGCGGCCCGCCGGGCCGGCCCATGGTGTACGGCGGCGAAGCGCGTGCCGCGCAGCCGCTCGCCCAGCAGCGTCGCCTGTCGGCGGCCGCGCTCGGACAGTCCGGTGTCCGCCTCCTCCTCCGGCCGGTCCTGCTCGCCGTGACGGACCAGGTAGAGCAGGCGGCTGGGCATCGGCACCTCCACGGTCGGGGACCGCGAGACTAGCCCGCCGAGCGCCGCCCGGGTGGCCCGCCGGTCACGGGTGCTGGTGCATCTGCCCGATCCGGATGCGGTTGCCGAACGGGTCACGGATGCCGAAGTCGATGCCGTACGGCCGGTCGGTCGGCTCGTCGGTCACCTCCACGCCCTTCGCGACCAGGTCCGCGTACGTCTTGTGCGCGTCGTCGGTGGTGAAGAACAGGAAACCGCCGGCGGCGCCCTTGGTGAGCAGTTCCCGGACCTGCTCGGCCGTCTTCGGGTCCAGAGCCGGCGGACCCGGCTTCTCCAGCAGGATCTCCCGGCCCGGGTCACCCGGCACGTTCACGGTGAGCCAGCGCATGAAACCGAGGTCCTGGTCGGTGCTGACCTCCAGGCCGAGCTTGCCGACGTAGAAGTCGAGCGCCTCGTCCTGGTCGAGCACGTAGATCTGGGAGCGGGAAGTCGAAGTCATCGTCATGCCGACGACGCTAGAGCAGCGCCCCGACCTGCTGCTTATCCGAAACTGCGCAGTCCCGCCGTCGAGCCACCTCGCCCGATTTGCGTCGTTTGTCCGCGCGGGGACACCGCCCGGACATCCGCTGTTAACGTCCCCGTGACATAAGCCGGGGGGTTACACGATGCAGCTGATGGTGGCCTGGGCCGCGACCGGGGCGTTGCCACAACCGCGCCTCGATGCCGCCGTGGCCCGGTTCGACAAGGCCGTGGCCGACCTCGTACCCGAAAGCTGGCACCGCCGGCGCTTCGGCGGCACCGACTGGGGCGTGCTGGTGCTGCACCCGGCCGATCCGGGCGGATACCGATGGCCGCCCGTCGCCACCGACGGCCCCGTCACGGCCGTCTCCGTGGGCATCCCGGTAGGGGCCGACGGCGACGACCCGGTGACGCTCGCCAACCGCCTGATCACCGGCGAGGACGTGCACCGGGACGTCGTACCGCCGTTCACGCTGCTCGCACTCGACCGCGACCGTCTCGCCCTGCAACAGGACTGGCTGGGCATGGCCCGGGTGTTCACCGGCGCGGCCGACGGGATCACCGCCTGGTGCACCCGGCCCGGTCTGCTCGCAGACTTCCTGCACGGCGAGGCCCGCCCCGACCCGGCCGGCTGGACGTCGTACCTGCTCACCGGCCACTTCGGCGGCGACCTCTCACCGCTCGCCGGCATCCGGCTGCTCCAGCCGGGCGAGCGGGTCACCGGCCGCCGCCGCGCCGACGGCGGCTGGCAGCTCACCACCGAGGTCCGGTACGCCGCCGACGACGTGGTCCGCAGCGGCCTCGCCGACCGGGACCGGCCGACCGACGAGCGGCTGGACCTGGCCGCTGACGCGTTGACCCGATCCGTCGCCGGCCTGCACCGGCTGCACGACGGCGAGGTCACGCTCGGTCTCTCCGGCGGCAAGGACTCCCGGCTCATCGCCGCGACGCTCGTCGCCGCCGGCCGTACGCCGGACCTGGTCACCAACGACGACACCCCCGCCGAGGGCGACGTGGCCCGCGAGCTGGTGCGGCTCCTGCGGGACCGGCGCGGCCTGGAGCTGCCGCACCGCCTCACACCCGCAGCGCCGCCGGACGCCGTCCTCGGCACCGGCCTCCGGGACCGGGCGCGACGGCTCGCCGCGCTGCACGACCACCAGTTCCCGTCGACCTACCTGACGCGCCCGGCGGCGCGGACCCGGCTGCCGGACCAGGTACGCCCGCCGAGCCTCACCGGAGCGGCAGGCGAACTGGTGGTCGGCTTCTGGTATCCCCGCCCCGACGCCGACCCGGCGCCCACGCCCGAGCAGGCGGCCATGAGCAAGTTGCTGGCGGCCGTGCCGCGCGGGACCACGACGCCCGAGGCGCTGGCCGCCGAACGCGACCGCGTCACCGCGCTGACGGCCCACGCCCGAGAGCTGGGCCTACGCGACGAGCACCTGATCGACTACGTCTACCTGGTCGAGCGGATGCGCCGCTGGTGCACAGCCGCGTACACCACTGGCATGGTCACCCCGTTCCTGGCGCCCGGCTTCGTCGCGGCCAGCTTCGCGTTCACCGCGGCCGAGAAGCGGGCGCGACTTCCGCACACCGCGCTGATCGCCCGGCTCGTACCGGAGTGGGCGGACGTGCCGTTCGTCAGCTCCGCCACCGGACCGTCCCGCGCCACCCGGATCTGGGAGGGCGACGGCGTCGCCGCCGTGGCCGGCCTGCTGGACACCGTCCACGGGCCGCTCACCGAGCTGATCCGGCGTCCGGCCGTGGAGCGGGAGCTGCGTACCGCCGCCCGGGGCGGCCGGCCCGATCCGCGGGTGCTGGCCCAGTTCACCGCACTGGCGGTCGCCTCCGAACGGCTGGAACCCGACTTCACCGGGCCGTCGACCGGCGCCACCTACGAGCGGGTCACCGCGCCGCCGCGCCCGCGTACGCCACCGGAGAGCCGGCTGGCCGGACTGCGCTGGCTACGGCGGACCCGGCTCGGCGACCGGCTCTGGGTCATGGTGCGGCGGAGGGTGCGGGGCCGCTGACCGCGGGGCTGGCTTCTTGCCCTCCGTGGCCGGCTTGCCCTCCGTGGCCGGCTTGCCTGCCGTGCTGCTCGGGCGCATCCAGGCCTTGGTGAAGCAGCTCGGGACGTCGGCCGGCGCGGCCTTTCGGCGCCGGTAGGCCGACGGCGACTCACCGACGATGCCGTGGAACGTCCGGCTGAACGTGCCCAGGCTGCCTAAGCCGACCAGGTGGCAGATCTCGGTGACCGGTTCGCCGGTGCGCGCCAGCAGGTACATGGCGCGTTCCACCCGTCGGCGTTGCAGGTAGCGGTGCGGTGTCTCGCCGAAGGTGGCCCGGAAGGTGCGGATGAAGTGCGCCTCCGAGACGTGCGCGATCCGGGCCAGGGCGGGGATGTCGAGCGGCTGCGCGTACGCCCGGTCCATCGCGTCGCGGGCGCGCAGCATCGCCCGGTTGGACTCCTCGACCGCGCGACTCATCGCTGGTCAGCCTACTGCGCGTGCCGCGCCCGCACCGTCTACGGCTGGTCCAGGAGACTCTTGGTCATGATGTGCTCGCGGCGCACGCCGTCGGGCATCAGGCCGCCAACTTCGCCCGTGTCCCGGAAGCCGTTGCGCAGATACAGGGCCCACGCGTTGGGGTTGCCCTCCGCCACGGCGAGCCGCAGCGTCCGCGCGCCTGCCTGCCGGGCCCACTGCTCGACCTCCCGGACGAGGTGGTCGCCCACGCCCCGGCCGCGTCCGGCGGGTGCCACGTACATCGAGATCAGCTCGACCACCCCGTCCTGCTCGGTCGGCATCCCGCTGGCCATCCCGACCGGTTGCCCGTCGAGCATCACCACGACGTTGTACGAGCCGGGGACGGCCAGCCGCCCGCGCCAGCGTTCCTCGCGGTCGCCGTCGCCCTGCCAATCAGCCAGTCGGGCGCCGAAGGCGTACCCGGCCTCGGCGAGCGCGGCGAGCCGCAGTTCCCGCCACACCTTCCAGTCATCCTCGCCGAGGACGCGCGTTTCGAGCATGCGGAGAGGGTGGCGCAGGCCTGCCGAGCAGGCAACCGGTATCCGGCAACCGTGACGATCGGGTGCTGTCGAATCCCGCCCGAGTCGGGTCTAGCCTGAAGTCGGCAGGCTCAGCCAGGTCGAAGAGGGCACGGACAGCGCCCAGCGGGGAGAAGACATCGTGGAACGCGTGACGGGCATCGGCGGCGTCTTCTTCCGCGCCCACGACCCGGACCGGATCAACCGCTGGTACGCCACCCATCTCGGGGTCGAGCTGGCACCGGAGTCCTACGACGTGTCCTCCTGGTGGCAGAAGCCCGGTCCTACCGTCCTGGCGGCCATGTCGGCGGACTCCGAGCACTTCGGCGGCCCCGAGCACTCCTGGTCGCTCAACTTCCGCGTCGTCGACCTGGACGCGATGGTCGACCAACTGCGCGATGCGGATATCGACGTCGAGGTGGACCCCGAGGAGTACCCGAACGGCAGGTTCGCGAGCCTCAGAGACCCAGAGGGCAACATGATCCAGCTCTGGGAGCCCGCGGGGGCCGACGCCCGTGGGCCCGCCTGACCCCTCGCGGGTGTACCGTCAGGTCGCTGCTGACGGAGCCGGGCGTCCCGCGGCGACATCGGCCCCGGAACGCCTTGTGGAACTGGAGCCCCCGGCCGGGATCGAACCGGCGACATCTCGCTTACAAGGCGAGTGCTCTGGCCAGCTGAGCTACAGGGGCGCGTGCGTCGGGCTCAGCATAGCGACTGAGCCCCGGAATTCCCGCCTCGCAGGGCTCCCGAGCACGGAAAACGTCGGCATCCCGACCGGTACGACCGATGGATCATCGCTCGGCCGCGCTCACAGGCGGGGAGATTGATGCCTCGCAGTGCCTTCCTGACCGTTATGCGTATGCCATCCGTCCCACCCGACGTGCCACGTCTTGGCACGATCGCGAAAGCCGTTTACCGTGCAGTGACACGGACGACACTCCGGCCGGCCTCGGCTGCCTGAGCGACGACCCCGTTGGCCGGTGCCTTGGGCGCCGGTCGCTCCTTCACTCGGATCGTCCGGCACGTTCCTGCCGGTGAAAGGAAGCGCTCCATCATGGCTACGGTCACCTACGCGAAGGCGTCCCGGATCTATCCGGGCACCGAGCGCCCCGCCGTCAACCAGCTCGACCTCCAGATCGGTGACGGGGAGTTCCTCGTCCTGGTCGGCCCGTCCGGCTGCGGCAAGTCCACCAGCCTCCGGATGCTCGCCGGCCTGGAGGACGTCGACGACGGCGCGATCTACATCGACGACCGGGACGTCACCCACCTCCCGCCGAAGGCCCGCGACATCGCGATGGTCTTCCAGAACTACGCCCTCTACCCGCACATGACGGTGTACGAGAACATGGCGTTCGCGCTCAAGCTGCGCAAGACCTCGAAGTCGGAGATCGACCGGCGGGTCAAGGAGGCGGCCGGGCTGCTCCAGCTGGAGGAGTTCCTCAGCCGCAAGCCGAAGGCGCTCTCCGGCGGTCAGCGCCAGCGTGTCGCCATGGGTCGCGCGATCGTCCGCGAGCCGCAGGTCTTCCTCATGGACGAGCCGCTGTCGAACCTCGACGCCAAGCTGCGCGTGCAGACCCGTACCCAGATCGCCTCGCTGCAGGCGAAGCTGGGCGTCACCACGGTCTACGTCACCCACGACCAGGTCGAGGCCATGACGATGGGTCACCGGGTGGCGGTCATGCTCGACGGCGTGCTCCAGCAGGTGGACACCCCGCGGGCGCTCTACGACACCCCCTCCAACGTCTTCGTCGCCGGCTTCATGGGCTCCCCGGCCATGAACATCAAGACGGTGAAGCTGACCGAGCAGGGCGGCGCGTTCGCCGAGATGATCGTGCCGCTGACCCGCGAGCAGGTCCAGGCGGCCGGCGCCGAGGGCGGCGACGGCAAGGTCACCGTCGGCTTCCGGCCGGAGGACTGCGACCTGGTCAGCCCGTCCGAGGGCGGCATGCCGGTCGTGGTCGAGCTGGTCGAGGACCTCGGCTCGGACGCCAACGTCTACGGCCACGCCGCGCTGGAGGGCCACAACGAGCGGTTCGTGGTCCGCACCGACCGCCGCAGCATGCCGAACATGGGCGACACCGTGTTCGTCAAGCCGCGTACCGGCCGCAGCCACGTCTTCCACGCCGCCACCGGCCAGCGGATCTGACGTACGCGAGAAAGGGGCGGCCCGCCACGGCGGACCGCCCCTTTTCGTTGCTCTCGATCAGGCCTCGACGGACCGGCGGCGGGCGACCTCGGCGAGCGTGACCGCGGCGGCCACGCTGGCGTTGAGCGACTCCACGTCGGAGACCATCGGGATGCTGACGGTCAGGTCGCAGGTCTCCCCGACCAGGCGGGACAGCCCGCGCCCCTCCGAGCCGACCACCACGACGAGCGGGCCGACGGCGGCCTCCAGGTCGTACAGGTCGGTCTGTCCGTCGGCGTCCAGGCCGACCACGACGAAGCCGGCCTCCTTGCACGCCTTGAGCGACCGGGTCAGGTTGGTGACCTGGGCGACGGGCACGCGCGCGGCCGCGCCGGCGCTGGTCCGCCAGGCGGTCGCGGTGATCCCGGCGGCACGCCGTTCGGGTACGAAGACACCCTGCGCGCCGAACGCGGCGGCCGACCGGATCACCGCCCCGAGGTTGCGCGGGTCGGTGACGCCGTCCAGCGCGACCAGCAGCGGAGCGGCCTGCTCCAGCGCGGCGGCGACCAGGTCGTCGAACGGCTCGTAGGCGAACGGCGGCACCTGGAGGCCGACGCCCTGGTGCAGCACCCCGCCGGTCATCCGGTCCAGCTCGGCGCGGCTGACCTCGAGGATCGCGATGCCCCGGTCGGCGGCGGTCCGGACGATCTCCTTGACCCGGTCGTCGACGTCGATGCCCTGCGCGGTGTAGAGCGCTGTCGCGGGCACCTGGGTGCGCAGCGACTCCAGCACCGGGTTTCGCCCGACCAGCAGCTCGGGGCTGTCCTTCGCCGGGTTGGCCTTGCGGCCCGGCGCGACCCGGGGACCGCCCCGGCCGCCGGGCTTGCCCTTGCCGCCCTTGAGCGGCACACCGGCCCGGCTGCCCTTGCCCCAGGTGGTGTCCTTGGTGCCGGGCTGGCCGATCTTGGGCGCGCGGCCCTCCTCGGCGGCGGCGCGGCGCTCCTTGTCCTGCTTCCAGGCGGTGCGCTGGGGCAGCTTCTCGGTGCCCGAGTACGCCTTGTGCCAGGGCCGCTCGTCGGCGGGCAGCGTGCGACCCCGCCCGGCGAGCGAGTCCTTGTTCTTGCCACCGGTGCCCTTGGGGGCGCCCGCCTTCGGCGTCAGTCGCCGGCCACGGCGCTGCGAGTTGCCGGCCATCAGTCCTGCTCTCCAATAGTCCAACGCGGGCCCTGGGGGGTGTCCTCGACGACCACGCCGGCCTGCTTGAGCTGGTCGCGTACGGCGTCGGCGGCAGCCCAGTCCTTGCGGCTGCGGGCCTGCGCGCGCTGCTCCAAGGCCAGCGCGATCAGGGAGTCCACCACGCCGCGCAGGTCGTCCGTGCGGCCGCCGCCGGTCCAGGCCGGGTCCAGGGGGTCGACGCCGAGGATATCCAGCATCGCCCGGGTGGCGGCCAGCGTCGTGCGGACGGTCACATCGTCCCCGGCGGTGAGCGCGGTGTTGCCGTCGCGGACCACCTCGTGCAGCGCCGCGAGCGCCGCCGACGTGTTGAGGTCGTCGTCCATCGCGGCCACGAACCCGGCCGGCAGGTCGCCGGGCCGGCCCGGGCCGACCCGCTCGGCCGCCCGCTGCACGAAGCCCTCGATCCGCCGGTACGCGACGGCGGCCTCGCGCAGCGCGTCCTCGGAGTAGTCGATGCGGGACCGGTAGTGGGCGGCGACGTAGTAGTAGCGCAGCTCGACCGGGCGGACGCCGAGCGCGGCCACGTAGTCGAGGTCGAGCGTGTTGCCGAGCGACTTGCCCATCTTGGTGCCGCCGATGCCGAGCAGGCCGTGGTGCACCCAGTAGCGGGCGAACGGCAGGTCCGCGGCCTGCGACTGGGCGATCTCGTTCTCGTGGTGCGGGAACGTCAGGTCGAGCCCGCCGCCGTGGATGTCGAACTCGGGACCGAGGTAGCGCCAGCACATGGCCGAGCACTCGATGTGCCAGCCCGGCCGGCCGCGGCCCCACGGCGACGGCCAGTAGGCGTCGGCCGGTTCGCCCGGCTTGGCGCCCTTCCAGAGCGCGAAGTCACGCGGGTCGCGCTTGCCCCGGTCGGGGGCGTCGCCGGCGGGCTGCATGTCCGCCGGGGACTGGCCGGACAGCGAGCCGTACGCGGGCCAGGAGGCCACGTCGAAGTAGACGTCGCCGGAGCCGTCGGTGGCCGGGTAGGCGTGACCGGTCTCGATCAGCCGGGCGATCAGCTCGTGCATCTCCGGGACGTGCCCGGTCGCCCGCGGCTCGTACGTCGGCGGGAGCACGTTCAGCGCCCGGTAGGAGGTGGTGAGGATCTGCTCGTTCGCGTACGCGATCGACCAGAACGGCCGGTCCTGCTCCATCGCCTTGGCCAGGACCTTGTCGTCGATGTCGGTCAGGTTGCGGATGAACGTGACCTCGAAGCCCTTGCTGAGCAGCCATCGGCGCAGCACGTCGTAGTTGACGCCGGAGCGAAGGTGACCGATGTGCGGCGGGGCCTGGAGCGTGAGACCACACAGGTAGACCCCCACCTTGCCGGCTTCCCGCGGGACGAAGTCCCGCACCGATCGGGTGGCGGTGTCATACAGGCGTAGCGTCACCTCACAAGGGTAGCCGTCCGCACATTTCCGGGTTGGCCGGAGCCGGGTCGTACGCTGCGTGCTGTGGACACGGCGGCGCGCACGGGAGAGACGGCACAGACCCTGGACCGGGGCCTGCGGCTGCTGCACCTGGTCGCGGACGCGCCGGGCGGGCTCACAGTCACCGAGGCGGCGCACCGGCTGGGCATCGGCCGGGCGGCCGTCTACCGGCTGGTCGGCGCGCTGACCGGCCACGGCATGCTCCGGCGTGACGGCGAGGGCCGCCTGCGGATCGGCGTGGGCGTACTGCACCTGGCCCGCCGCGCCCAGCCGCTGCTGGCCGAGGGTGCGCTGCCCGCGCTGCGCCGGCTCGCCGAGGGCACCGGGGCGACCGCCCACCTCACGGTGGTCGAGGGCGGCGAGGGAGTCGCGCTCGCGGTGGTCGAGCCGAGCTGGACGTCGTTCCACGTGGCGTACCGGACCGGCACCCGGCACCCGCTGGAACGGGGCGCCGCCGGCCGGGCGGTACTGGCCGGGCGGGCCGGCGATCCGGGGCCGGTGAGTACCAGCGGCGAGCTTCAATCAGGCGCATACGGGGTGGCGGCGCCGGTGCTCGGTGTGCCCGGGCTGGAGGGGAGCGTCGGGGTGGTGTCGCTGACCCCGCTCGACGTGGCGGACGTCGGCGCCCAGGTCACCGCCGCCGCCGAGGCGGTCGCCGCCGCGCTCTCCTGACCCCGCATGCCCCCACGCCGTCACGCCCTCACGCCCTCGCGCCAGCTCGGGGAAGTGGCTGCATCAACGCGGCCCGGACACCGCCACCTCCCCGAAGTGGAGTCGATCAAGCCAGCTCAAGGCACCGGCGGCCACACGGCCCAGCCCACCCCGCAACCCTCACACCGCCACGCCGAAGTGGCTGGAACCCGCCCTTCTCCACACACCCTCACGCCAGCTCGGGGAAGTGGCTGCATCAACGCGGCCCGGATGCCGCCACCTCCCCGAAGTGGAGTGGATCATGCGCTGATCGAGGGCCATAGCACACGGACAGGGGCGGTCGGGGGTTGTCCACAGGGCGCGGCGGATGGCACGGCTGCGGCTGTCCACAGGGGTACCGATCTCGACCCGTACGCCGCCACGCTCGTCACATGCCACCTCATCCTCATCGACCATCGGAGTTGGCCTGGCAGGTCTTCCGGGGCTCGGAAGCGATCCGGCGCGGGCTGCTGTCCCGGCACCATCTGCGGGGCGCGTCCTGGATCCGGCTCCGGCAGGACGTCTACGCCGACGCGCGGCTCGACCGCGACCACGCGCTGGCCTGCCGCGCGGCGCTGCTACGCATGCCACCCGGTGCGGCGATCGCCGGCCCTTCGGCGGCCTACCTGCACGGGGTCGAGCACGCCGCCGACTTCACCGACGACGTGCACGTCCTGCTGCCGGCCACGGTCCGGGCCGACTCCCAGCCGGGTGTCCGGGTGCACCAAGCCCCGATGTCGAGCACCCGCAGCGGCCTCCTGGTCCCCGTCGGCGCCGCCGCCGCAGCCGCGCGAACGAGCCCAACCGCCGGCACGAACCCACGCGCCAGCACGAACCCACACGCAGGCACGAACCCATACGCAGGCACGAGGTCGACCACCGACACGAAGCCACCCGCAAGCACGAGGTCGCCCGCAAGCACGAGCCCACCCGCAAGCACAAGGTCGCGCGCCGGCACGAGGCCGCCCGTCGCGGCACCGTCGACAACGGACCGCCCACCGGGCACACCGGGCCGGACCAGATCGCCGAATCCGGCCGACTCCCGCAGGGCGCCCGGACCGCACGGCCCGGCCACCCCGCCGGCTTCAACCGCCGCATTGAACCCGTTCGCGGGGTCGTACCCCGGCGCGGAAATGATCCTGGCCGGGCCGACGCCCCGCACCGAGCCGGCCGCCTGTGCCTGGGAGACAGCGGTCTGGGCCGATCCCGTCAAGGCGGTCGGCATCATCGACGGGCTGCTGCGTACCGGTTCGGTGAACCGGTCGGCGCTGGCGAGCGAGGCGGCCCGGAACGCGTGCCGCCCCGGTGGGCGGCGAGCCGCGTGGGTGTTCGGCCTGACCGACGGGCTGGCTCAGTCCCCGCCCGAGTCCCACCTGCGGGTCCGCCTCGTCCTCGCCGGCCTGCCCCGCCCGGTGGCCCAGTATCCGGTGCGTGTGCCGACCGGCCTGATCCTGCACCCCGATCTGGCCTGGCCGGAGTTCCGGGTCGCCGTCGAGTACGACGGTCAGTGGCACTCCGACGCGGACCGGATGCACCTCGACCGGCGGCGGCTCAACCAGCTCGTCGCGGCCGGCTGGCTCGTGTTGCACGTGACCGGCCGCCGTCTGCGTAAGGAGTTCCCCGCCCTGGTGCGGGAGATCCGGGCGGCACTGGTGGCCCGGGGGTGGCGGCCGTGACACCGGCCGGAACGCCGAGGTGGCGGCGTCCGGGAACTCCGGACACCGCCACCTCGGGTAAACTGTCGTTACGGTCGTACGTTCGGCTTGACCGGGGTCTTCACCGCGGCGTAGGCGTCGACGATGCCGTAGCCGTAGAAGCCGTTGAAGTTCAGCGAGCCCGCGCAGTACGCGTCGAACTCGGCGTCCCGGCCCTCGTTGGTGTAGCTCTGCAGCCGCGGCTCCGGGCAGGCGTGCTCGGCCGCCGTCCGGTAGAGGTGCTGCTCGACCAGGTTCGGCGCCATGCCGTAGCCGTTGCGGCCCTGCTTCTTGCCGTGCTTGCTCACGATCAGCGCCGCCACGCCCGAGACGTGCGGGGACGCCATCGAGGTGCCCTGGAGGTAGGTGTAGTAGCCACACTCACCCTTGGCGGTGCACTGCTTGAACACCGAGTTCTCGAAGCCGGCGACGATGTCGCCGTTCTCGTCGACCGACCCCTCCTCCTGGAGCACCTTCTTCGGGTACGTGGAGAGGATCATGTTGGCGTCGGTGCGGTACGTGTCGGTGCCGAAGCCGTCCCGGAACCAGCCACCCGGCGCCGCCACGGAGATCTGCTCGGTGCCGTAGTTCGAGTAGTCCGACTTCTTGCCGGACGGACCGACCGCCGACACGCCGATCACGTGCGGGCCCTCGACCGGCAGGTCCCAGCAGGTCGCGTTGTCGATCGGGCGCGGGTACGGGTCGGCGCCGTAGTCCGGGCTGCTCACATCGGTGCGCGGCGCGCCCAGGTCCTCGTGGTTGTTGCCGAGCGAGCCGACGAGCGTGACGCCCTTGTGGTGCGCGAAGTTCAGCGCCCGCTTCATCGCCTCGATGACGGTCCGCTGCTCGGCCTGCGCCTCCGGCGAGTCCGCCGGGTTGGCGGTGCAGTTGTAGAGCCACGGGTCGACGTAGAAGGACATGTTGACCACGTCCAGCCCGGAGCGGCCCGCGTGCACCAGGGAGTTCACCACCGGGTTGAGGAAGAAGTAGCCGCTGTCCTGGCCACCCTTCAGCTCGACCAGGGAGACGTTCGGGGCCACGCCGGAGAGGCCGAAGCCGTTCGCGGCGGCGCCGATGGTGCCGGCCACGTGCGTGCCGTGCCCACCGTCGTCGGTGCCGACCGGGTCGAGGCAGCTCGCCACCTCGCACGGGCCGTCGACCTCGGGGATGTCCGGGGCGAAGTTTCGCGACAGCGCCCAGTTGAAGTTGGGCGCGAGGTCGGGCTGGCTGGCGTCGACGCCGGTGTCCAGGATGCCGACGGTGACCCGGCGGTCGCCCGGCTCGATCTTGCGGGCCTTGTCGGCCCGGATCATGTCCAGACCCCAGAGCTTGTCGTCGAGCGGGTCCATCTTCTTGCCGTTGTTCCTGGCGGCCTTGCCCTTGGTCGCCGCGGCGGCCAGCAGGTGCTCCTGCTCGACCCGGTCCAGCTTCGGCTTGCGGCCGATCGCCTTCTCCTCGGCGGCGCCGACCAGCGCGCCGGCCGCGGTGGCCCGGCTGGCGAAGTCCGCCCGGTCGCTGGTGACCTGGAACAGGCCGACGTCGTCGGTGCGGGCGACGACCTTGCCACCGGCGGCGGCGATCGCGGCGATCGCGGCGTCGGTGGAGACGCCGCTCTCGGCCAGCACGGTGAAGGTCCGGGTGTCCGACGGCGCGGCGTTCGCCGGGATGCTCAGACCGGTCACCGTGAGTGCCAGCGAGGCCGCAGCCGCGACCGCGCCGACGGTGAAGCGCTTGCTCACCACATCAGATCCTCTCGTTGAGGGACGTGGTGTCATCCCACATCACGGGAGCGGGTTCCGCCAGATCGACGTCCGTTATCGGCGGCAACTAGGCATTCGCGTTCGCCACGGTGGTGAGCACCGTGGACAGTCCGGCGAGCGTGGACACTTCGGCGTCCGGTTCGAGGCCCCGCGGGCGGGGCAGTCCGGCCCGGTTGAGCCAGACGGCACGCAGTCCGGCCCGCTGGGCGGCGGCCACGTCGTGCTCCGGCGAGTCGCCCACGTGGACGATGCGCGCGGCGGGCAGCCCGGACGCCGCCACCACCGCCGTGAAGAACTCCGGCGCCGGTTTCTTGGGCACGCCGCCCTCGTGCGCGTACACCTCGAAGGCGAACTGCCCGGCGAGGCCGCAGCGTTCGGCGCGGCTGTTGCCGTTCGTGGCGAAGCCCAGCACGTGGTGCGGGCGCAGCGCCGCCAGCGCGGGCAGCACGTCGGGGAAGGGGCGGCTCAGCGCGTACCGGCTCGCGAAGAACAACGCTGCGAACTCGTCCAGGTCCGCCTCCAGCCCGGCCCGGGCCAGCGAACGGGCCAGGGCGGCCCGCCGGATCTCCTGCACCGGGGCGGCGCTGAGCGCGCCGAAGACCGCACCCCAGTCCCCCTCCAGGTCCGCGAGCGCCACGGCGGCCGCCGCCGGGGTCCGCCGCCGCATCTCGTCGAGTACGGCGACGAGTGCGCCGGTGACAGCCGGGCGCAGGTCGACGAGTGTCTCGTCGGCGTCGAAGACGACGGCGCCGCGCGGCCCGCTCATCGCTCGCCGGTCAGCACCGGCTCGGCCGGCGCAGTCGCCGAGGTCGACGGTGTGCCCCGCAGTTCGTCCGCCCGGACCAGGGCGACGCCGCCCAGGATGAGCGCCCCGCCGGCCAACTGGATCAGGCTGGGCAGTTCGTCGAGCACCAGCCAGGCGATCAGCACCGCGAACATCACCTCGGTCAGCCCCACGAAGGAGGACAGCCGTGCCCCGAGCAGCCGGGTGCCGGCGACACCGGCGAGGTACGCGACCACGGCGGCGATCAGCGACAGCCCGGCGATCGGCACCAGCCAGCTCACCCGGTGCCCGCCGAAGGTGACGTCGGCGGTGCCGGCCGCGAGCGGCAGCGCTCCGAGGCCGCCGAGCAGGAGCAGCGCCACCGCGCCGACGGCCATGCCGCCGCTGGCCATCACCACCGAGGGCAGGCCCGCGTCGATCCGCCCGGCGATGACGAAGTATCCGGCCAGCCCGACGCCCGCGCCGAGGCCCCAGAGCACGCCCACCGGGTCGAGTCGTCCGGCGCCGGTGAGGTCGAGGACGAGCCCCAGCCCGCACAGGGCGGTGACCGAACCGGCCACCGTGAGCAGCCGGGGGCGCTGACCGTGGACCAGCCACATCCATCCGACCACGAGCACGATGCCGAGGTATTCCAGCAGGAGCGCCACGCCGACCGGGAGGTAGCGGACCGCGTTGAAGAAGCAGGCCTGCGCAGTGGCCACGCCGAGCAGCCCGAACAGCACCACGCTTCCCGCGTTGCGGCGCAGCACGGTCCACCTGCCGCGCAGCGCCAGCACGGCGGGGACGGCGAGCACCAGCGCGGCGATGCCGACCCGGGCGATCACCACGGCGACCGCCGACCACTCGCCGGTGATCAGCGGGCGGGCGAAGGTGCCCGAGGTGGCGAACGTGATCGCGGAGAGCAGTGCCAGGCCGAGCCCGACGCTTGACCGTTCACGCATCGGCATCTCCTGGTCATGAGTCAAGGGAGGTTATGCTGATGACGCTAGGCGTAGCCTCCGACAGGAGTCAAGTTGCTTTTCGCCCATGACACCGAATGCGCGCTGGTCAGCGTCGCCGCACTGGTGAACACCGCCGGCGACGACCGGGAAGGGCTGCCCGACGTGGCCGCCCTGGACGCCTTCTTCACCGCCCACGGGTGGAGCGGCCGGCACGAGCACACCGACGCCGAACTGCGCCAGGTCCGCGCGCTGCGGCCCCGGCTGCGCCGCATCTGGTACGCCGACACCGACGAGGTGGTGACGATCGTCAACACGCTGCTGCGCGAGTCGCACGCGCTGCCGCAGCTCGTCCGGCACGACGACGAGCCGTACCATCTGCACGCCGTGCCGCGGGACGCGCCGCTGGCGACCCGGATGGCGGTCGAGGCCGCGATGGCGATGGCCGACCTGGTCCGGATGGGCGAGCTGAGCCGGCTGCGGCACTGCGACCATCCCGACTGCGACAACGTGCTCGTCGACCTGTCCCGGAACCGGTCCCGCCGGTTCTGCGATGCCGGGTGCGGCAACCGGGCCGCGGTGAGCGCCTACCGGGCCCGCAGGGCCGCCGCGTCCCACTCCTGACGCGTCGCGGGCCAGGCGTCGCGGCGCAGCTCGTACTCCACCTCGCCGTGCTCCGTACCCGGGATCGGGTCGTCGAAGGCCAGATGGAAGGTGCGGACGTAGCGCAACCCGGCGCGGGCCATGACCGCGCGGGAGCGGTCGTTGACGGCCATCGTCTGAGCCCACACCCGGCGGACGCCGACCGTGTCGAACGCGTGCCGCACCAGCGCCCGCGCGCCCTCGATGGCCAGCCCGTGTCCCCACGTCGCGCGGCGCAGCCGGTAGCCCAGCTCCGCCTCGCCGCCGTCGTCGGACGGGTCGAGCGAGTGCCAGCCGAGGAACTCGCCGGTGAACCGGTCGAGCGTCGCCCAGCGGCCGAGCCCGGGATGCCGGGCGTACTGCGCGAGCACCCGGGGCAGCACCTCGTCCCGGTACGTCCCGGCCGGGGTCGGCGCGCCGCCGGTCAGGAAGCGCATGACCTCCGGATCGGCGTCCAGCGCCACCAGCCGATCCACGTCGTCCATCGTGAACCGGCGCAGCGTCAGCCGCGCGGTCTCCAGCAACACGCCGCCGTCGTCACGCACGGTCGGATCATGCCGCGCCCACCGTGACGGGTCGAGGCAATTACCGGCGCCGGCTCAGGGGTGGGTCATCCGGAGCAGGTCCAGGGCCTCGTCCAGCTGGGTCTCGGTGAGCTTGCCCGAGTCGACGTGCCCCCGGGCGATCACCACCTCGCGGATGGACACCTGCTTGGCCAGCGCCTCCTTGGCGATCGAGGCGGCCTCGTCGTACCCGAGGTGGCGGTTGAGCGGGGTGACGATCGACGGTGAGCCCTCCGCGTACGCCAGGCAGACCTCGGCGTCAGCGACCAGGCCGGCCACCAGCCGCTCGGCGAACAGGCGGCTGGACGCGGCGATCAGCTTGATCGACTCCAGCAGGTTGCGGCCCATCACCGGGAGCATCACGTTCAGCTCGAAGTCGCCCTGCGACCCGGCGAAGGCCACCGCGGCGTCGTTGCCGATCACCTGGGCGCAGACCTGCCGCATCGCCTCGGCCACCACCGGGTTCACCTTGCCCGGCATGATCGACGACCCCGGCTGGAGGTCGGGGATGCGCAGCTCACGCAGCCCGGCGCGAGGGCCGGAGCCCATCCAGCGCACGTCGTTGGCGATCTTGTAGAGACCGACCGCGATGGTACGGAGCTGGCCGGACGTCTCCACCAGCGCGTCCCGGGCGCCCTGCGCCTCGAAGTGGTTGCGCGCCTCGGTCAGCGGCAGCCCGGTCGACTCCCGCAGCTTGCCGATCACCCGGTCGGCGAAGCCCAGCGGCGTGTTGATGCCGGTGCCCACAGCGGTGCCGCCCAGCGGCAGCTCGGCCAGCCGGGGCAGCGCCGACTCCAGCCGCTCGACGCCGTAGCGCACCTGCGCGGCATACCCGCCGAACTCCTGCCCGAGCGTGACCGGCGTGGCGTCCATCAGGTGGGTACGCCCGGCCTTGACCACCGTCTCGAACTCGGCCGCCTTCTCCTCCAGCGCGCCCGCGAGCTGCTTCAGCGACGGGATCAGATCCTCCACCACGAACTGGGTGGCGGCCAGGTGGATCGAGGTGGGGAAGACGTCGTTGCTGGACTGTGACGCGTTGACGTGGTCGTTCGGGTGCACGTCACGGCCCAGCTCGCGGCTCGCCAGGGTGGCGATCACCTCGTTGGTGTTCATGTTGGACGACGTGCCGGAACCGGTCTGGAACACGTCCACCGGGAACTGGTCGTCGTAGCCGCCCTCGGCGACGTGCGCGGCGGCGGTGGCGATCGCCTGTGCCACGTCCGCGTCGATCACCCCCAGCTCACCGTTCACCAGGGCCGCCGCCCCCTTGATCTGCGCCAGGGCCTTGATCTGGGCCGGTTCCAGCCCGCGCCCCGAGATCGGGAAGTTCTGCACCGCGCGCTGGGTCTGCGCCCGCCACAGCGCCTCGGCGGGCACCTCCACCTCGCCCATCGAGTCGCGTTCGATCCGGTAGCCGGTCGCCTCTGGAGTCGTCACGCGTTCCATCCTGCCGCGCCGCCGGTCGGTGTGCAGGGAAAGTGGCGCGGCCCTCAGCCCAGCTCGGCGAGCAGCCTCTCGGTCTCCCGCCGGTCCGGCGACTCGACCTGGCGGAACAGCGCCAGCGCCCGCCCGGCGTACCGGCGGGCCTGGTCGGGGTCGGTGTGACGCAGGCAGCGGGCCATGCCGTCGAGCGCGCAGGCCTGCTCGTAACGGGCGCTGAGCCGGGTGGCGTCGGTGAGCACCCGGCGGTGCAGGTCCAGCGCGCTGGCGACGTCCCCCTGGTCCAGCATCGCCCGGGCCAGCAGGTTCCGGGACGCACACTGCCCGCCCAGGTCCCCGGCGTCGTTCATCGCCATCAAGGCCTCCCGATGCAGCGCGGCGGCCTGCTCCGGCCGGCCCTCCTCGCGCTCCATCATGCCCAGCTCGTTGAGCAGCTCGCCCTCGCCGTAGCGGTTGCCGATCTTGCGCTTCAACGTCAGACCGGTACGCAGGAGCCGCCGGGCCGGTCCACGCTCGCCGCGCCGGTGCCGGACCATGCCCAGGTGGCCGACGGCGTTGCCGAGCTGACGCGGGTCGCCGACCTGCCGGGCGAGCGCCAGATGGTGGCGGCACTTCCGCAGGGCCTCGTCGTACCGCCCGGACCACATCAGGCAGAGCGAGAGGTTGTTCAGCATGTTGGTCAGCGCGAACGGATCGTCCAGCCGGCGGGCGAGCGCGGCCGACGCGTCGTACATCTCGATGGCCTGCCTGTGGTGCCCGTCCACCGCGTAGGCCGTGCCGAGGTTGTCGAGCGCCTTCCGCAGCTCGACCGGCCGGTCGAGCCGCCGGTAGATGCCGACCACCACTTCCATCCGCCGGATCACCTCGGCGAAGCGCGCCCGGCGGTAGTCGGCCGACGCGAGATAGTTGTGCATCGTCGCCACGGCCTCGTCGTCGCCCAGACGCTCGGCGGCCCGCAGGCCGATCTGGTGCGTCTCGATCAGGTCGTCGAGGTGACCACCGTAGAAGTTGACGGTCCAGCCCACCCGGGCCAGCTGCCAGCTCTGCCGGAGGAAACCCTCGGCCTCCGCCAACCGGACCAACGCGGTCAGCGTCGGGCGGTTCTCCTCCAGCCACGGCCGGCCGAGAACGACGGTGGCCGCCACCAGGTCGGGCCGTACCGGCTCCGATCGGGCGAAAATGCCGTGCGGAGCGGTCTGCTCCAGAGTCAGCGCGATGGCGGCGGCGACGTGCAGGTGATGATCGAGCAGCCGGGCGATCGCCGCCCGCCGCTCGTCGCCGGTCTCGCGCTCCGCCCCGAGCGTGTGGGCGTACTCCCGGATGAGGTCGTGCAACCGGTACCGGCCGGGTTCCACCTCCTCGACGAGGTGCGCGTCGACCAGTTCGTCGAGTGCGTCCTGCGCCTCCGACAGCGGCAGCTCCGCGAGCACGGCCGCCACCCGGTTGTCGATGCGGCTGCCCGGGTGGAGTCCGAGCAGCCGGAACACCCGCTGCACCACCGGCGGCACCTGCTCGTACGACAACGCGAAGGCACGCGCGACCGAGCGCTCCCCGACGGTCAGCTCCGCCAGGGGATCGGCCGCCCCGGCCAGGCGTTCGGCCAGGTCGGCCATCCGCCACCGCGGCCGGTGCGCGAGCCGCGCCCCGGCCAGCCGCAGCGCGAGCGGAAGGTGTCCGCAACGGCGCGCCACCTCCGCCGCCGCCTCCGGCTCGGCGTCGACCCGTTCCGCGCCGGCCACCCGGGCCAGCAGCTCGACCGCCTCGTCGGCATCGAGTACCGGCAGGGAGGTGGGCCGCCCCGCGTCCACGCCGACCAGCCTGCGGCGGCTGGTGATCAGCACGGTGCAGTCCCGCCCGTTGGGCAGCAGCGGCACGACCTGCGCGGCGTCCGCGGCGTTGTCGAGCACCACCACGGCCCGCCGGTCGGCCAGTTCGGAACGCCACATCGCCAGCCGGCCCGCCAGGTCGGCCGGAACCCGCTCGGCCGGCACACCGAGCTGCTGGAGCAGGATGGCCGCCGCAGCGGCAGTGCTCAGCGGGCTGCGGTCGCTGTGCCCGTGCAGGTCGACGAAGAGCTGCGCGTCGGGGAACCGGTCGACGAGCGCGCTCGCCACCTCAACGGCCAGTGTGGTCTTGCCGCTGCCGGCCATACCGTCCAGGAGCTGGACCCGGCTTCCCTCCTCGGCGACCTCCTTGACCAGCCGGGCCACGGTCTGCTGGCGCCCGGTGAAGTCGCTGATCGCCCGGGGCAGCGCCCGGACCGGCGCGGTGACCCGGCTCTCCGGCACGCCCAGCACCAGGTCGCCGCCGAGCACCCGCTGGTGCAACTCCTGCAACGCCGCGCCGGGCTCGATGCCCAGCTCCTCGGCGTAGATCCGGCGGCCCTCCCGGTAGACGGCGAGCGCGTCCGCCTGCCGGCCGACCGCCGAGAGAGCCAGCATCAGCTGCCCTCGCAGCCGTTCCCGCAGCGGGTTGTGCTCGACCGCCTCGGTCAGCTCGTCGACCAGTTCGGTCCCCCGGCGCAGCCGCAACTCGACGTCGACGCAGTCCTCCAGCACGGCGAGCCGCTGCTCGTCGAGCGCCTGGGCCCGCAGTCGCACCAGCCGGGCCGGGATACCGGCGAGCGCCGGACCGCGCCACAGCGCCAGCGCCGCCCGGTAGTGACGGCGGGCCTCGGCAAACCGGCCGGCGGCGGCCTCGGCGCGGGCCGTCTCCACGGCGCGGGCGAACATGTCGGCGTCGAGGTCGTCCGGCTCGATCCGGATGCCGTAGCCCGCCGGGTCGGTGACGATGGTCCCGGCCGGCAGCCCGAGCGCCGCGAACCGCTGCCGCAGTCGCGACACACAGATCTGGAGCTGGGTCCGCGCGGTCGCCGGGGGACGCTCCTCCCAGACGGCGTCGACCAGATCCTCCACCGGCACCACCCGGCCGGGGCGCAGCAACAGCATGGCGAGCACGGTGCGATCCCGGCCCGCGGTGACGGTGGCTTCGCCGCCGCCGACCCGCAAGGGCCCCAAGATCCCGAATCGCATCCGCGCCCCCGCCTGCCGCCATGCAACTTCCAGCAGCGTAGCCCGGCGGTCACCGAGCGGCGCGGCGAGGCGATAGCGATCCGATAGCGACGGCGCACAGACTCGTCACCGGTTGTCGGTGACGACATCCGACGGGGGCGGTGCGCCTGTCCGGCCACCCTGCCGGGCAGGCGCACCGATGTCGATGCATGACGAACACGCCGAGGGGCGCCCGGACCATCCCGGGCGCCCCTCGTGTACGTCTGCCGTCAGCGCCGGCCGACGGTGAGGACCGGCTTGGTGACCTCGGCGAAGAAGTCGTTGCCCTTGTCGTCGACGACGATGAAGGCGGGGAAGTCCTCCACCTCGATCTTCCAGACCGCTTCCATGCCCAGCTCGGCGTACTCGAGCACCTCGACGTGCTTGATGCAGTCCTGCGCCAGGCGGGCGGCCGGGCCGCCGATCGAGCCGAGGTAGAAGCCGCCGTGGGCCTGGCAGGAGCGGGTGACCTGGGCGGACCGGTTGCCCTTCGCGAGCATCACCATCGAGCCGCCGGCCGCCTGGAACTTCTCCACGTACGCGTCCATCCGGCCCGCCGTGGTGGGACCGAACGAGCCGGAGGCGTAGCCCTCGGGGGTCTTCGCCGGGCCGGCGTAGTAGACCGCGTGGTCGCGGAGGTATTGCGGCATCGGCTCGCCCGCGTCCAGCCGCTCGGCGATCTTCGCGTGCGCGATGTCCCGGGCCACGACGAGCGGGCCGGTCAGGGACAGCCGGGTCTTCACCGGGTACTTCGACAGCTCGGCCCGGATCTCGTCCATCGGCCGGTTCAGGTCGACGCGGACGACCTCCTCGGTCTCCAGCGTCTCGTCGGTGACGTCGGGCAGGTAGCGCGCCGGGTCGGTTTCGAGGCGCTCCAGCCAGACGCCCGACGGGGTGATCTTCGCCACCGCCTGCCGGTCGGCCGAGCAGGAGACCGCGATCGCCACCGGGCAGGAGGCGCCGTGCCGGGGCAGCCGGACCACCCGTACGTCGTGGCAGAAGTAGCGCCCGCCGAACTGAGCGCCGATGCCGAAGTTGCGGGTCAGCTCCAGCACCTCGGCCTCCAGCTCCAGGTCACGGAAGCCGTGCGCGCTCATCGAGCCCTCGGTGGGCAGCGCGTCGAGGTACTTCGCGGAGGCGTACTTCGCGGTCTTCAGCGCGTACTCGGCGGAGGTGCCGCCGATGACGATCGCCAGGTGGTAGGGCGGGCAGGCCGCGGTGCCGATGAGCCGCAGCTTCTCCTCCAGGAACTGCATCATCCGCGTGGGGTTCAGCAGCGCCTTGGTCTCCTGGTAGAGGTAGGACTTGTTGGCCGAGCCGCCACCCTTGGCCATGAAGAGGAACTTGTACGCGTCGGCGTGGCCGTCCGGGTCCTCGGCGTACAGCTCCACCTGGGCGGGCAGGTTGCTGCCGGTGTTCCGCTCGTCCCACATGGTCAGCGGGGCGAGCTGCGAGTAGCGCAGGTTCAGCCGGGTGTACGCCTGGTAGACGCCGCGCGAGATCGCCTCCGCGTCGGTGCCGTCGGTGAGCACGTGCCGGCCGCGCTTGCCCATCACGATCGCGGTGCCGGTGTCCTGGCACATCGGCAACACGCCGCCGGCCGCGATGTTGGCGTTGCGCAGCAGGTCGAGCGCGACGAAGCGGTCGTTCGGCGAGGCCGCCGGATCGTCGATGATCGCGCGGAGCTGAGCCAGGTGGGCCGGGCGCAGGAAGTGGGCGATGTCGTGCATCGCCTCGGCCGTCAGCGCGGTCAGCGCGCCCGGATCCACTGTGAGGAACCGGCGGCCCCCGGGGCCGTTGACGACGTCCACGCCCTCGTCGGTGACCAGGCGGTATTCGGTCTGGTCGGGACCGGTCGGCAGCAGGGGTGCGTACGAGAAGGCGGCGGCACTGCTCATGACCGAAAAGCCTAGGGCAGAGCTGTCGATCGGTGGCACCCGCAGGTCGGTCCTGGGACGACGCTCTCACCCGCTGTCACTTGCCGTCGGCGCAGAGTTCCCGTTTCGGTCCGCAACTTCCCTGGTCGCCGGGTGGGCGCCAGCTGCCTCCGGGGTCCGGCGCCACCGGCGCGCCGTCCTGGCCCGGCCCCGGCGCCTCGGACGTGCCGGCGCCCCAGCGGACGTACCCGATCTCCCGCCCCTCGCCGATGATCATGCCGTTCGGGCCGACCGCCAGCGCGTTCGCCGAGGTACGCAGCTCGACCAGCACCCGGCCCTCCCGCGGCTCGACCGCGATCAGCCGCGACGGCTTCTCCTCGCTGATCACCGCCGCGTACGGGGTGAGCGCCGCGCCGCTCTTGCCGCCCGCCGGCCGGGTCCAGCGGGTCCGGTCGGCCGACAGTTCCCGCCCGAGCAGCGAGCCCTTGTCGGCGCTGCGCACCACGGCGTACCGGTCGTCCACGGCGAGCAGCTTCTCGCCGTCCGCGCCGACCTGGAGCAGCCGGCCGTCGTACCCGTCGAGCACCGCCTCACGCCCGTCCGGGGCGACCCCGATGATCACGTTGCGCCCGCCCTGCGGATCCTCCCGCTGCACGCAGCCGGCGTAGTCGGCGGTGCGCAGGTTGATCCCGGTACGCCGCCACACCTGCTGACCGGTGGCCGGGTCCACGGCGGTCACGGCGTAGTAGCAGCTCCCGTCGCGGGAGGTGGCCGCGATCCGCAGCAGCCGGCCGCCGACCACAGCGAGCCGCTCCTCGCGGCCGGGCTGGACGTTCTGGAGCACCCGGCCGGTGGCGGTGTCCACCACGTGCACCCGCCCGTCGACCGGGAAGCCGAGCAGCGGCGGGACGGACTCCGGCCCGGCCACCCCGCCGTCGATCCGGGTGGCGCCGAGCCGCCGGGTGCCCAGTAGTTCCGGGTTGTCGGCGAGCACGCCGCTGTGCACGCCGGGCAGGAACGCGCTCCACAGCGGAGCGGTGCCGCGCGGCTCCCAGGCGCGCAGCGTGCAGTCGGTGGCCTGCACGCAGTACGCGTCCAGCAGCAGGTTCCGGTAGGTCCAGACGGCGATCGCGCGGTCGTCGCGGCGGCGGGTCACGCCGCTGACCGGGTCGAGCACCTCGTACCCTTTGTCGAGCAGCCGGCCCACGGCGACGACCGACTCCCGGCCGCTGCCCGCGACCGCCGACCAGTCGGCCTTGCGCTCCCACAACTGGCCGCCGTCGGCGAGGTTGCGCGCCTCGATGCGGGTGCGCTGCTCGACGATCACTGTGTCGCCGGCGATGGTGACGCTGCGCGGCGTGCCGCCGACGCGCTGCTGCCAGACCACGTCCGGCTCGGAGATCGGCTTGCTGCGGTCGACCCAGTCCCACAGCGCCGGGAACGGGTTCCAGACGCCTGTCGCGGCGAGTACGACCACGGTGACGAGCCCGAGCAGCAACCAGCCGCGCACCCCTAGGCCCTTCACACCGCACACGGTAGCGACGATCACCGGCCCCCCGGGCCGCGTGCGGTGCGTGTCGCGGCGCTTCTTGGGCGGTCCGGGGTGTTAATAAGGGGCCCTTCCACCTCCGGAGGCGTTAACAGGGGGCCCTTCCTTACCCCCGGGCGGCGGAGCGGACCAGCGGCAACGTCCGGTACGGGATCTGCTCGGCCAGCGCGATGATGGTGGACGCGCGCCGGATGCCCTCCGAGGCGACGATCTGGTCGATGACCCGCTGGAGGTCGGTGTTCGACCGGGCGACGATCCGGCAGAGCAGGTCGCTGGAGCCGGTGATGGTGTGCGCCTCCAGCACCTCGGGGATCGCGGCCAGGTGCGCGGTGACCTGGTCGTGGCCGTGCCGCTGGCTGATCTCCAGGGTGACGAAGCTGGTCACCCCGAAGCCGATCGCGGCGGGGGTGATGTCCGGTCCGAACCCGGTCACCACGCCCCGGCCGACGAGCTTGTCGAGCCGGGCCTGGACCGTGCCGCGGGCCACGCCGAGGCGGCGGGAGCACTCCAGCACGCCGATCCGGGGCTCCTCCGCGAGCAGTTCGATCAAGCGAGCGTCCAGCTCGTCGAGCTGTACATCCTGACCAGTGTTCATGGTGTCTCACCGTACCGAATGCACAACCTGACCAGGAATTACGTCAACTGTTGCCCAACGCACTGCGGTCCGTAGATCCTCGCCGGAAGAGCACATCCACGGCGGCCCACGAGGCCGGCCGGTACGCGAGGGAGGCCACCATGACCCAGGCGATCGACCGACCCCAGTCGACCGAGGAGGTCGACGTCGACGCTCTCGTCGGCGCAGTCGACCACGACATCACCCGCGACCCGTTCCCGGTCAAGGGCATGGACCACGTCCACTTCCTGGTGGGCAACGCCAAGCAGGCCGCGCACTACTACTCCACCGCGTTCGGCATGACGTGCGTGGCGTACCGGGGGCCGGAGCAGGGCTACCGCGACCACGCGCAGTACGTGCTGACCAGCGGTTCGGCCCGCTTCGTGCTGACCGGCGCGGTCCGCCCGGACGCCGACGGCGCCGAGCACGTGGCGAAGCACAGCGACGGCGTCTCCGACATCGCGCTGGAGGTGCCGGACGTGGACGCCGCGTACGCGCACGCCGTGGCGCAGGGCGCGACCGGCCTGGTCGAGCCGCACGACGTCAGCGACGAGCACGGCACCGTGCGGATGGCGTCCATCGCCGCGTACGGCGACACCCGGCACAGCCTGGTCGACAGGTCCCGCTACACCGGCCCGTTCCTGCCCGGCTTCGTCGCTCGCGGCCCGATCGTGGACCGGCAGCCGATGATCGACGCCGGCCTCCAGCCGAAGCGGTTCTTCCAGGCGGTCGACCACGTGGTCGGCAACGTGGAGCTGGGCCGGATGGACGAGTGGGTCGAGTTCTACAAGCGCGTCATGGGCTTCTCGAACATGGCGGAGTTCATCGGCGACGACATCGCCACCGACTACTCGGCGCTGATGAGCAAGGTCGTCGCCAACGGCACCCGCAAGGTGAAGTTCCCGCTCAACGAGCCGGCCGTGGCCCGCAAGAAGTCGCAGATCGACGAGTACCTGGAGTTCTACCAGGGCCCCGGCGCCCAGCACATCGCCGTGGCCACCAACGACATCCTGGCCAGCGTGGACGCCATGCGCGCCGCGGGTGTCGAGTTCCTGGACACCCCGGACTCGTACTACGAGGACCCGGAGCTGCGCGCCCGCATCGGCAACGTCCGGGTGCCGATCGAGGAGCTTCAGTCCCGCAAGATCCTGGTCGACCGGGACGAGGACGGCTACCTGCTCCAGATCTTCACCAAGCCGGTGCAGGACCGCCCCACCGTCTTCTTCGAGCTGATCGAGCGGCACGGCTCGCTCGGCTTCGGCAAGGGCAACTTCAAGGCCCTGTTCGAGGCGATCGAGCGCGAGCAGGAGAAGCGCGGGAACCTGTAACACTGTCCGCGTGACCCAGCCTCCTCCGAACCCGACGCCGCCGCCCGCCGGACATCCAGCCGCGGGCGGCGGCTTCGCGCCGCCCGGCGGACCGGCGGTGCCCGCGCAGCACGTTCCCCCGGGGTACGCCGGCCCGCCCGGCTACCCGCCGCCCGGTTT
>NZ_LEKG01000170.1:0-17928 GCF_001029515.1 Micromonospora sp. RV43
GGAGTGTGCAGCGCCGCGGGGCGGTCGGTGTGGTGGTAGACGACCACGACCAGGTCGGGCAGCGCCGGTGCGGGGCTGGGCGCGCCGGGCGACACGCCGAGGGTGTACGCGCCGGCGGCGGCGGACAGGTACAGCGCGGCGCCGCACACTCCGGCGTCGGAGTCGTGGCGGCCGGGCCGGGCGAGGTCGCCGCGGTCGATGCCGTGTGCGGCGAGGAAGCGTTGTGCCAGGTCGGCGGGGTCGCCGCCGTCGCCGACGGACCAGTGCAGCCGGGCGGTCTCGACGAGCCGGCGGCGGCATCCGGGCGGGGCGCCGGGAGCATCGACCTCCACCTGTGGGAGCGCTTCCACGACGTCCGGGCCGTTACGGGTCATCCGTTCAGCCCATTCTGGGTAAACAAGACGCATCCTTGCTCGTTGCCGCTCAGTTTTCCTTGGTACTGTGCGTCACTGGTCATGTGAACCATGACACAGTGCCCCCACAGTCCGGAGAACCCGATGTGTCAGCACCAGCCCACCTGCCCCTCCGCCGACGCGACCGACCGCGAGGCCGCCCGCGTACTCGCCTGCTTCCCTGAGCAGGGCTGGAGCCTGCTCTGCAACGGTGTCATCGTCTTCGAGGACACCGGTGAGCTGCTCCCCGACGGGCGCACCATCGCCCCGCACCGGGGTCCGGCCCGCCACGCCCTCGTCGCCTGAGCGATCACGCAGCGTCAGTGAGCGTACGCGCCGGTCATGACCGTCCGGCGCACCGGCCGGGGCGGCGAGAGCCCACCGCCCCGGCGTCAGCCGCTCAGTCCTCGAACGCCTCCGGCGCGGGGCACGAGCAGACCAGGTTCCGGTCGCCGTACGCGCCGTCGATGCGCCGCACCGGAGGCCAGTACCGGCCCGCCCGGTCCTCACCCGCCGGGTAGGCGCCCACCGACCGCGGGTACGGGTGCGGCCACTCGTCGGCGGACACCATCGCCGCGGTGTGCGGCGCGTTGGACAGCGGGTTGTCCCCCGCCGGCCACTCCCCCGAGCCGACCTTGTCGATCTCCGCCCGGATCGCGATCATCGCGTCGCAGAAGCGGTCCAGCTCGGCCAGGTCCTCGCTCTCGGTCGGCTCCACCATCAGCGTCCCGGCCACCGGGAACGACATCGTCGGCGCGTGGAAGCCGTAGTCGATCAGCCGCTTCGCCACGTCGTCCACGCTCACACCGGTGGCCTTGGTCAACGGACGCAGGTCCAGGATGCACTCGTGCGCGACCAGGCCCTTGTTGCCGGCGTACAGCACCGGGAAATGCGACCGCAGCCGCGCCGCCACGTAGTTCGCCGCCAGGACCGCCACGCCGGTGGCCCGGGCCAGCCCGTCGGCGCCCATCATCCGCAGGTACGCCCACGGGATCGGCAGGATCCCCGCCGACCCGTGGTTCGCCGCCGAGATCGCCGGCCGCCCGTCGGCGCGCGCGCCGAGCGGGTCACCGGGCAGGAACGGCGCCAGGTGCGAGCGCACCGCCACCGGGCCCACACCCGGGCCGCCGCCGCCGTGCGGGATGCAGAACGTCTTGTGCAGGTTCAGGTGCGACACGTCCGCCCCGAACCGGCCCGGCTTGGCGAACCCGACCAGCGCGTTGAGGTTCGCGCCGTCGACGTACACCTGACCGCCGGCGTCGTGGACCTTCGCGCACAGCTGGGCGATGCCGGTCTCGTACACGCCGTGCGTCGACGGGTACGTCACCATGATCGCGGCGAGCGCGTCCCGGTGCTTGTCGATCTTCGCGTCGAGGTCGACCAGGTCGACGTTGCCGTCGGCGTCGCAGCCGACCACCACGACCCGCATGCCGGCCATGACGGCTGACGCGGCGTTGGTGCCGTGCGCCGACGACGGGATCAGGCACACGTCGCGGTGGCCCTCGCCGCGCTCCCGGTGGTAGCCGCGGATCGCCAGCAGCCCGGCCAGCTCACCCTGCGATCCGGCGTTCGGTTGCACGCTGACCGCGTCGTAGCCGGTCACCTCGGCCAGCCAGCCCTCCAGCTGCGCGATCAGCTCCCGGTATCCGCCGGTCTGCTCGTCCGGCGCGAACGGGTGCAGGTGCGCGAACTCCGGCCAGGTGATCGGTTCCATCTCGGTGGTGGCGTTGAGCTTCATCGTGCACGACCCCAGCGGGATCATGCCGCGGTCCAGCGCGTAGTCGAAGTCGGCCAGGCGGCGCAGGTAGCGCAGCATCGCCGTCTCCGAGTGGTGGCTGTGGAACACCGGGTGGGTGAGGAAGTCCGACGTGCGGGCCAGCCCGTCGGGCAGGGCCGCGTCGGTGTCGCCGTCGAACCCGTCGACGCCGAACGCCGCCCACACCGCCTGAAGGTGCGCGGACGTGGTGGTCTCGTCGCAGGAGATGCCGACCCGGTCGGCGTCGACCAGCCGCAGGTTCACGTTGCGCGCCGCGGCGGCGGCGACCACCTCGGCGGCCCGGCCCGGCACGGTCGCGGTGACGGTGTCGAAGAACGCGACGTCCGCGACCTGCACGCCCCCGGCGCGCAGCCCGGCCGCGAGCCGCGCCGCCGCCTCGTGGGTACGCCGGGCGATGGCGCGCAGCCCGTCCGGGCCGTGATAGACGGCGTACATGCCGGCCATCACCGCGAGGAGCACCTGGGCGGTGCAGATGTTGCTGGTCGCCTTCTCCCGGCGGATGTGCTGCTCACGGGTCTGCAACGCCAGCCGGTACGCCGGGTTGCCGTCGGCGTCACGGGACACCCCGACGAGGCGGCCGGGCAGCATCCGCTCCAGGCCCGAACGCACCGCCAGGTAACCGGCGTGCGGCCCACCGAAGCCCATCGGTACGCCGAACCGCTGGGTGGTGCCGGCGGCGATGTCGGCGCCGATCTCGCCCGGCGGGCGCAGCAGCGTCAACGCCAGCAGATCCGCCGCGACCGTCACCAGCGCGCCCACACCGTGCGCCGCGTCGACAAGCGCCCGGTGGTCGCGGACCGCACCGGAGGCGCGCGGGTACTGCAGGTGCAGGCCGAAGAACTCCGCCGGCAGCTCGTCACGCTCGACGTCGACCACGCGCACCTCGATGCCGAGCGGCTCGGCGCGGCTGGCGATCACCGCGACGGTCTGCGGCAACGCGTCGGCGTCGACCACGTACACCGGGCTCTTGCTCTTGGACGCGCGGCGGGCGAGCGTCATCGCCTCGGCCGCGGCGGTGCCCTCGTCGAGCATCGACGCGTTCGCGGTGGCCAGGGCGGTCAGGTCGGTGACCATGGTCTGGAAGTTCAGCAGCGCCTCCAGCCGGCCCTGGCTGATCTCCGGCTGGTACGGCGTGTACGCGGTGTACCAGGCGGGGTTCTCCAGCACGTTGCGGCGGATCACCGCCGGGGTGTGCGTGCCGTGGTAACCCAGGCCGATCATGGACACGGCGACGGTGTTGCGCGACGCGAGGGCGCGCAGCTCGGCGACAGCCTCCCGCTCACTGGCCGGGGCGGGCAGGTCCAGGGTGCCGTGCCAGCGGATCACCTCGGGGATCGCGGCGTCCATCAGCTCGTCGACGGAGCCGTAACCGACGGTGTCCAGCATCCGGCGTTCGTCGTCGCGGCCGGGGCCGATGTGCCGGTCGGCGAACTGCTCTGCGGTCATGCGCTGCGCTCCTTGGTGGGGCGAGGTCGACGGGTCGGCCTCCCCCTGAGTCGCGCTGACGCGCTCCACAGCGCCTGCCCACGTGGTCCTTTTGCCTGAGAGGTTCCGGGGAGAATCTGCCCCTTCGGCGCCGTCGGATCGACGGTCTCTCCCACGTGGGTGGTACCGGCACTTCCCACGCTACCAGCGGGCGTGTTTCCGGCTCATGTCCCGGGGGTTGATCACACCGGCGCCGGCGCCGCCGCCACCCGGTCGGCCAGCGCGCACAGCGTCGCGCCCAGCGGCGCGTCCAGGCGCAGCGCCGCGTACCCGTCGCCGCGGGTGACGCCCTGGTTGACGATCGCCACCGGGATGCCGTGGCGGGCCGCCCGCAGCACGAACCGCCGCCCCGACATCACCGTCAACGACGACCCGAGCACCAGCAGCGCCCGGGCCCGCTCGACGAGCGCGAAACAGTCCGCGACGCGGGGCGCGGGAACCGTCTCACCGAAGAACACCACGTCCGGTTTCAGCATGCCGGTGCCGCAGACCCCGCAGTCGACGGCGCGGAACCCGGTCACCGCCTCGTCGGGCAGGTCCACGTCGCCGTCGGGGTTGACACGCGCCACCCGCGCGTCGAAGCCCGGGTTCGCCTCGGACAGCCGCCGGTGCAGCTCGTCACGGCCGGTGGCGTTACCGCAGTCCAGGCACGTCACCTCGTCGAGGCGGCCGTGCAGCTCGATCACGCCGCTGGCGCCCGCGGCGGTGTGCAGCCCGTCGACGTTCTGGGTGATGATCCCGCCGAGCAGCCCGGCGTCCTGCAGCCGGGCCACCGCCCGGTGCCCGTCGTTGGGCGCCGCCCGGGCGATGGTCTGCCAGCCCAGGTGGCTGCGCGCCCAGTACCGCCGCCGGGCCAGCGGATCCCGGGTGAACTCCTGGTACGTCATCGGGGTGTGCCGGCGCGCCGCGCCACTGGGCCCCCGGTAGTCCGGAATGCCCGACTCGGTGGACAGGCCCGCGCCGCTGAGCACCACCACGTCACCGGCGGCCACCAGCCGCGTCAACTCCTCGAACGCCTCACTCACCCGTCCATGCTCCCTCGCCGGACCCCGCACCTCCCACCCGTACGGCGGTCGCGCGGCGGGGTGCGGCCAGGCGGGCTAGGTTGAGCCCATGCGCGTCGTCATCGCCGGAGGGCACGGAAAGATCGCCAAACTGCTGGAGCGGGAACTGGCCGGACGCGGAGACACCGCGCTCGGACTGATCCGCAACCCCGACCACGCCGCCGCGCTGCGCGCCGCCGGCGCCGAACCGGTCGTGTGTGACCTGGAACACACCGACGTCGACACCCTCGCCGCCCACCTGGCCGGCGCCGACGCGGTCGTGTTCGCCGCCGGCGCCGGACCCGGCAGCGGCGCCGCCCGCAAGGACACCGTCGACCGCGGCGCCGCCGTGCTGCTCGCCGACGCCGCCGTACGAGCCGGGGTACGCCGCTACCTGCTGGTCTCCTCCATGGGCGTGGACGCCGCCCCCGCCGAGGGCACCGACGACGTGTGGGCGGCGTACCTGCGGGCCAAGAAGGCCGCCGAGGACGACGTCGCCGCGCGGGACCTCGACGTGACGGTGCTGCGGCCCGGCCGCCTCACCGACGACGAACCCGCAGGCCGCATCACCCTGGCCCGGCACGTCGAACCCGGCGCGATCAGCCGCGCCGACGTGGCCCGGGTGCTGCTCGCCCTGCTGTACGCCCCGGCCACCGCCGGGCACACCCTGGAACTCGTCGGCGGAGACACCCCCATCGCCGACGCGATCGCAGCCGTCGCCGCCTGACACCCGCCGGCGCGTCCCGGCCCGCCGTGAACACGGGCCGGGACGCCGCTCAACGCTGGTGCCGCGACAACGCCGGCTGCGGCGCGGTCCCGCCGCCCTGCGGCAACTCCCGGGCGATCCGCTCCATCGTGCGCGACAACTGCTCACTACCATCGTCGAGGTGCCGGGCCGCCGCCTGCATGTGCGAGATCATCATCTCGCCGAAGATCCGCAGCGCCTCACGCGTCGCCACCGAGTCGTCGAAGCCGCTCCCGGCGGTACTGCGGTACTCCGTCACCGCCCGCTCGGCCTCCCGCTTCGCCTCCTCCGCCGCCGCCCGCATGTAACTCTCGTACTGGGTACGGGCGTACTCGGCGACCCGGCGCGCGTAGTCGTGGGCCTGCGCGATGATCTGCTCGGCCTCCCGCTGCGCCGCCGACAACAGGTTGACCTCCTTCGCCGCCGGCGCCACCGCCGCCTCCGTGCTCGGGATCACCCCGTGCCGGTGCAGCTCCAGATGGTCGTTGAGCCGCTCGTTCTCCGCCCGCAGGTTCGCCACCTGCGCCGCCAGCAGATCCAGCTCGTCGGCCACCTGCAACCGGAACCGGTCCACATCGGTCTGGTCGTAGCCGCGCCGCGTGAACGCCGCCGACCCGAACTCCCACCGCCGGACCCGGTCCGAGGTCAACCGCACCTGCACCGGACCGGACACCTGCTGCGCGTCGTAACTGCTGATCGGACCCGCGCTCACCGGCTCACCTCCGACTCGTCAGCCCCCGTCATCGTCCGCCACGCCGGGCCGTACCAGTGCTTGCCGTAACCCTCGTGGTGCACCTGGCCCGGCTGGAACCCGGCACCGGTCAACGCCGCCACCGAATGACCCACCATCTCGTCCGAGCCGCACACGTACACGTGCCGCGACCGCCAGTCCCCGTCGGCCAGCACCCGGTCGGCGATGCGCACCGACTCGCCCGGCCGGGCCGGATCCGCACCGGCCACGTACGACACCCGCAGCCACGGATGCGTCGCCGCCAGCTTGTCGATCGCCTCGCTGTCGTAGAACTCCGTCCGCGAACGGGCACCCACGTACAGGTCCACCCGCCGGCCCGAACCCTCCGCCGCGACCTGCTCCACCAGCGCCTTCACCGGCGCCCAGCCGGTCCCACCGGCCAGCAGCAGCAGATCCGACGACCCGGCCTGCCACAACGTCAACCGGTCGCCCACCGGCGACGCCAGGTGGATCTGGTCACCGGCCGCGCACCCGTACACCAGACGCGACGACACCACACCACCCGGCGCGGCCCGCACGTGCAGCTCCACCGTGCCGTCCGGACGCGGCGCGTTCGCCGGCGAGTAGTACCGCCACGACCGCACCGCAGGATGCGACACCCCGATCGACTGGCCGGGCGTGAACGGCAACAGATACTGCGGGCGTACGGTCAGCACCGCCACGTCGAACGTGCGCTGCTCGTGGGTCAGCACCTCCGCCACCCACCACGGCGGCGACTTCGACTCCGCGGCCTGCGCACCCTCGGTCATCACCTGCGCGGCGAGCCCGTACGCGGCGGCCCAGTCGGCCGCCAGCTCCTCGGTCCACGCCTCACCGCAGAAGTGCCGCAACGTCGCCAGCAGCGCCTCACCGACCGCCGGGTAGTGCTCGGCGCGCACCGCGAACTTCCGGTGATCCGCGCCGAGGTCCCGCAGGAACCCGACCAGCCGGTCCACCTGGTCCACGTGGGACACCACATGCCCCAGCGCGGCCACCAGACGGTCCCGCTGCCCGGCCATGTTCGTGGGGAACATCTGCCGGGTCTCCGGATGCGCCAGGAACAGCGTCGAATAGAAGTAGAGCGGCACCTGGTCGCCGTGCGCGGCGACCAGGGACCAGCTCTGCTTGAGCCGTGCGACGTCCACGCTCAGGCGTCCCCCGCCGACACGACCTGCTCCCGCACCTGCCCGAGCACGACCTGCACATCGGCGATCACGTCCGCGGGCACGCCCAGCTCCACCAGCGTCGCGGTCAGATGCTCACCGACCTTCGCGTAGTGCTCACCGGTGATGTTCAGCGGCTGGTGCGCCTCCTCCAGGCCACGGCCCGCGTACTCGTTGGGACCGCCGAGCACGACCGCCAGCATCAGCGCCAGGTGCCGCCGCTGCTCCACCATGTCCACGTCGGCGAAGTAGCCGGCCAGATCCGGATCGGCCAGCACCTTGTCGTAGAACAGCTCCACCGCGGCCTTCACCGCGGCCGCGCCGCCGATGCGCTCGTAGTGGGAGATCGGGGTGGTCTCGCTCGTCACCGTCATGCTCGGTCCTTCCACAAGGGGTCCGCGGGCAGCGCCGCGGCAGGGGCTCGCCGTCCGGCGCGGCGTCACACAGCGTTCCGCCGTGACCTCGACACGCCGACGACCGGAACGGACCATAGCGCGCCCGCAACGACACTTCACGCCGACCCTGTCCTGATCCCGAGAACTGTCAATCACGGACAGTCAACAACGCGACCCGAGTCGGTGGACGCACCGCGGCCGGTCACACACAGGCCGTCAACACACACGACGTACCGTCCTTTTCGGACATCACGCGCACACATGCCGTGACCTGCGCCGACCCTCACCCGGCCCGGTCCACACCGTCCGATCACCTCAGCCCACAGGCGAGGACCACACCCCGTCACCAAAACACGAATCGCGCCACACCCTTTTTCGGGCGCGGCGCGATCCCGTCAACGAGACGCGACGCAGGTCACCCGGCCCGGCGCCGCGCCCGGCGCGCCGCCAGCTCGTCACCCACCGACTCCGAGTCCGACTCCGGCTCCACCACCGGCACGGCCGGCTCCTGCCCACCCACCGGCTCCGCCGGCAGATGCGACAACGAACCCTGGATCTCCTTGAACGCACCACCGATCGCGATGCCGAACACCCCCTGGCCGCCCTGCAACAGGTCGACCACCTCCTCCGGCGACCGGCACTCGTACACGGTCGTCCCGTCGGAGATCAACGTGATGCCCGCCAGATCGTCCACCCCACGCGACCGCAACGCCTCGATCGCCTTGCGGATGTTCTGCAACGACACCCCGGCGTCCAGCAGCCGCTTCACGACCTTCAACACCACCAGGTCGCGGAACGAGTACAACCGCGACGTCCCCGAACCCGACGCGTCGCGCACACTCGGCACCACCAGCGCCGTACGCGCCCAGTAGTCCAACTGCCGGTAACTGATCCCCACCGCCGAACACGCGGTCACACCCCGGTAGCCGACCTCGCCGTCACCGGCCGGATCGGCCCCCACACCCGCCTGCTGTTCCGCACCCGGACCAGGATCCCGTGGCTCGTGCATCCGGACCAACCTCCCCGCGCCCGTGGCGGTGCCGCGCCGACTCCCCGTACGCGCACCCCTCGACACGGCAACCCTAGCGCCGCCCCCCGGACTTCACCCGCAGAAGACACCGCGACACGCCGCGCCACCACCCGGCAACAAAAACACACGGCGGCCGGCCGCCACCTGCCGTGACAACCACCGCCGCGCCGACCCCGGCCACCCGGCCGGGACACCTCAACCCGCGAAGTCCTCCGGACGCACCTGCTCCAGGAACTCCCGGAACTTCTCCACCTCGTCCTCCTGCTCGTCCGGGATCACGATCCCCGCCTCACTGAGGACCTGCTCCGCACAACGAATCGGAGCACCCACCCGCAACGCCAACGCGATGGAGTCACTCGGCCGCGCCGACACCCGCACACCGTCACCGAGGAGCAGATCCGCGTAGAACACGTTCTCCTTCAACTCGGTGATCTCCACCGCCCGCAACGGCGCCTGCAACGCCGTCAGCACATCCCGCAGAAGATCGTGCGTCAACGGCCGGGCCGGCTTGACCCCCTGCTGCTCGTAAGCGATCGCCGTCGCCTCGACCGCGCCGATCCAGATCGGCAGATAGCGGTCCCCCTCGACCTCCCGCAGCAGGACGATCGGCTGGTTGCTCGGCAACTCCACCCGAACTCCGACCACGCTCAGCTCGCGCACCGCCGCCTCCGTGTCGTCGTCACCATGCACCGCGCCCTTCCCTGCACGGTACACGGACCAGGACACGGGAGTCCCACGCGCTACGTGCACCACGCCTCGCCGGACGGGCATACCCCGGCAAGCCTACGACACGCTCCGCCGACCAGATCTTTCCGCGCCCACCCACGACGAGGGGCCGGGCGCACACCGCACCCGGCCCCTCGCACCGACCTCACCGGCCCAACGTCGACCGCAGCCCCACCCGCACCAACGCCGCGTGCAACCGCTGCGACAACGCCAGCAACTCCCGCGCCGTCTCCGCCGCCCGGGCCCGCGCCGCCGGATCGCTCTGCCGCGCCAACGGCGCCACCAACTGCGCGAACAACCCGACCTCACGATCCGCCGCCGACCGGTACGCCCGCAGATGCCGAGGCTCCAGCCCGTACGCCGCCAGACCCGCCACCGCACTCGCGATGATCAACGCGTCCGCGTCGTACCACCCCGGCGGATCCGACACCAGCACACCCAGCCGCTCCAACTCCGCGAGCGTCGACTCGTCCACACCACTACGAGCGATCAGACCCGCCCGGTCCAGCCGCACCTCCGACGACTCGACCGACTCCGCCGGCTCCCGGCCCGGAACCTCACCACCCGGACCCACAGCCACCAGATTCGGCCGCCCCCGCCCCGGCGACGGACCAGACCCGTCCCACTGGGCCAACTGCTCCCGGATCACCCGCAACGGCAGGTACTGATCCCGCTGCGCGGTCAACACGAACCGCAACCGCGCCACATCGTCCCAGCCGTACTTCCGATAACCCGCCGGCGTCCGCTGCGGCTCCACCAGGCCCTCGGCCTCCAGGAACCGCAACTTCGAGATCGTGACGTCCGGAAACTCCGGCCGCAACTGCGCCAGCACCTCGCCGATACTCATCAGCGCAGGCGCCCGCGCCGCCCCGGACGGCGTCGAAGCCGCAGGCTCGTTCACCCCCGGCCGGCCTCCTCCTCCGGGCGCGGACCGGCGATGAACACCACCCGGAACTTGCCGATCTGCACCTCGTCACCGTTGCTCAGCGTCGCCGCCTCGACCCGCTCACGATTCACATACGTGCCGTTCAGGCTGCCCACATCCCGCACCGTGAACGTCCCACCGTCACGGTGGAACTCCGCGTGCCGACGCGACACCGTCACGTCGTCCAGGAAGATGTCACTGTCCGGGTGCCGCCCACTCGTCGTCACATCGTGGTCCAACAGGAACCGGGCACCCGCATTCGGACCCCGGCGAACCACCAGCAACGCCATACCCGGCGGCAACGAGCCGGACATCCGGCTCGGCACCACATCGGTGTCCGGGCCCTCCAGCACTTCGTCGAGCGAGCCGAGATTGAGCGTCGAAGTGACGTCGAGCGGGGGGAACTCGTCGTCTGGGCGCGTCATGGGACCACCTCACGGATCTGTTCGGTCGGCGTCAGGGAATGGCGGGTCTGGCCGCCGGGCAACACCACACCCGGCGGCTGGCTCCCCGTGCCCGGGAAGGCGCATTCCGCAACGCTCAAACTATTGGTTCTCGGTCGACTGGGCGAGCCTAGCCAGCGCCGAAATGCAGGGCAACCGGACGCGCGGAACCTCGCCGCCGCCCGGAACAGCACGAACTCAGCTCTCGGTGAGCTCGCGGTACGCATCGGCGGTCAGCAGACCCTCGACCGCCGCCGGATCGTCCGGAGTGATCTCCACCAACCACCCCGCACCGTACGGATCCGTGTTGATCACCTCAGGGGTGTCGGCCAACGCCTCGTTGCGCGCCGCCACCGTGCCGCTCAACGGCGCGTAGATCTCCGACACGCTCTTCGTCGACTCGATCTCGCCCAGCGACTCACCCGCCGCCACCACCGCACCCGGCTCCGGCAGCTGAACGAACACGATGTCACCCAGGGCGTCCTGCGCGAAGTGCGTGATACCGACGCGGACGACACCACCGTCACCACCGACCACCCACTCGTGCTCGGCGGTGTACCGCAGATCCTCAGGAATCACCAACTGCGTCCTTCGTCATCGGTGCACCGGAGAAACCGGCGCGGCCGCGACCGGTCACGAGACCGGCCGGGCGTGGTCCAGCTTGATCGGCGCGTGCAGCTGCGAAACCTCCACAACCTCACGATCCTCGGAGGTCACGTTACCGCCGCCGTCCCGCACCGATGCGACCACCCCGCCGGGAATGTTCAACGCCGTACGCATCGTCGCCGGATCACCGATCACCATGATCGTGAACGGACCCGTCAACCGCCGCCCGTCCACCACCAGCGCACCGTCGGGCCCGTCCACGAAATACGTCGACGCGATGATCCGCGCCGCCGTACCGTCCGTGCCCTGGATCTGCATCGCCTCCGCGCCCGCACCCCGCAGCTCCTGCACCGCGTCCAGGATCCGCGTCGACGACACCGCCTTCGCCGGCCCCGAGAACCGCACCTCAAGACCCGGACCCACCGCCGGCAACGTACCCGCCAGGATGCCCAGCTCGTCCGCCCGCCGCGTCGCCTCCTCCAGCGCCGCCTGCCGGCCCTGCTCACCCGACCGCAGCTGCCGCTGGCTCTCCTCCAGCAACTCGATCTCCTGGCGCAGCCGCCGCTCCCGCGAATCCAGATCCGACGAGATCCGCACCAGGTCCTCCTCCCGCGTCGCCGCGAGCGTCGGATCCGTCGACGTCGTCTTGAACTGCACCACCAGCGTGAAACCCAGCAACGCCAGCAACACCGCGATCATCGCGCCCGCCGACGAGAACCGCCGCGCCGCCGACGGCGCACCGGCACCGGCCGCCGCACCCGGCTCCGGCTCGGACTCCGGCACCGCCTCCCGCTCCGCGGGCTCCGCCGCCTCGTCCGGCACCGGCTCCACCGGCGCCAACGGGCTCAACTCGTCCGGATCGGGCGCGTCCGGGCGCGGATCCGGCTCACCCGCCGGACCCGACGGCCGCGCCGGCTCCCCCGGCCGCGGCCACCCGGTACCCGTCTCCCTGTGTTCCTCGCTCATCGCCACAAACCTACGCCCGGAACAGGTGCCGGCGGATCGCCGCCACATTTCCGAAGATGCGCACCCCGAGCACGACCACCACACCGGTCGACAACTGACCGCCCACGCCCAACTGGTCACCCAGGTACACGATCAGACCCGCCACCAGCACGTTCGAGATGAACGACACCACGAACTGCTTGTCGTCGAAGATCCGGTCCAGCTTCGCCCGCACCCCACCGAACACCGCGTCCAACGCGGCCACCACAGCGATCGGCAGATACGGCTGCAACGCCGCTGGCACCGTGGGGTCCAGATACACCCCGAGCACCACACCGGCGAGCAACGCCAGCACCGCGATCATCGGCCACCTCCCGAAGGGCTGGAAGAACCACCCGGGCCGGACGACCCGGGACTCGACGAACCGGCGCCACCCGAACCCGACGGGCGCGCGCTCGCGCTCGGACCCGGGCTCGCCGGAGGCTCGGCGTAGCGTAGCCGCGGCTGCGGCGCCGCCGGCAAGGTGAGGTCGTCGACCCGCTTCACCCCGAACGACAGACCCGTCGTCCGCGCCACCTCACGCATCAACGCCGCCGCCCGGCTCTCGTCGAACCGGTCCCGCATCGACCTCGGCCCGATCGCCTGCACCTCGTACGGGCCCGTCACCGGCCGGTAGTCCACCAGGATCGCCTCACCCGCCGAACGGATCGTCGACGTCGCCGTCAACCGCTGCCCGTTCACCGCCACCGCCTCGGCGCCCGCCGCCCACAACGCGTTCGCGACCTTCTGCAGATCCGAATACAGCACCCGGGACGGGCCCGCGTCCCCGCCGGTCACCCCGTCCTGGTCCGCCGCCGCGTCGGCCAGCCGCACCACCACGCCGTCCCCCCGCACCCGGGCCAGGCCGGTGCCCGCCTCCAGCGTGCGCAACCGGGACGCCTGCGAACCGCTCAACGCCGCGTCCCGCTGCCGGCCGACCTCCTCACGCAACTGCTCGGCGCGCTCGGTCAACCGGTCGGTCTCCGCCTCCCGCCCCTTGATCTCGGCGACCAGACCCGCCCGCGCCGTCGCGCGGCTCGGCTCCTCCGCCACCGTCTCCCGGTACGCCACCGCGAACAGGAAACCGATCAGCGCCAGCACCACCAGGCTCACCGGCCGGCCCAGCACCTCCCGCAGCCGCGACATGGAGCCCGCCGCCCGGCGCGCCGCCGCGTCCCCGTACCCCGGGTCCAGCGGATTGCGGAACAGCTCGGTCAGGAAATCCGGGGCGTACACCCGGGTCGACGGGTCGCGTTCCTTGTCCCCGTCCCGTGACGGCGTCGTCATGCCGCCGCCTCCGTACGCCGCGCCCGCATGGCCCGCACGAGGTGGCTCGCCTGCACCACGTACATCGCGCCGGCGACCCAGTAGAGGACCAGGCCCCACCAGGCCAGGCCCCAGCCGATCGCGCCTGCGGCGGTGCCGGCGTCCGGCACCGCGTCGGCCAGCAGCAGGATGGGGAACGCCGCCAGGAGCAGGAACGTCGCGGTCTTGCCCACGTAGTGCACCGGCGGCGGGCCGTAGCCGTACCGGCGCAGCACCCCGAGGGACACCAGCAGGAGCAGCTCCCGGGCCAGCAGCGCGCCGGTGAACTGCCAGGGCACCACCTCGCGGGCGGTGAACGCGAGCAGCGTGGCGAGGATGTAGAGGCGGTCGGCCAGCGGGTCGAGCAGCTCCCCGAGCCGGCTCACCTGGCCCAGGCGGCGGGCGATCCAGCCGTCCACCCAGTCGCTGGTGCCGCCCACGGCGAGCACCGCGATGGCGGCGACGTCGGCCCGCACCACGAGGAACAGGTAGAGGAAGATCGGTACGCCGACGAGCCGGACGAAACTGATCAGGTTGGGCAGCGTGAGGACGCGGTCTCCCACGACCGTGGCGGTCTCGGAATCCGGTTGCTCCGCTGGAGCCGGCCGACGCGACACCGAACCCTCCCTTCGCAGCACGGTCCGGCAGCCGGATGAACGGCCGCTGGAGGGACGTGCGCGTTGCCGGCCGGTCAGACGCCGGCGCCCTCTGTGATCCCGGGCTGGGACCTCCCCGACGCGGCCCGCCCTCGTGGTGATCACGGGCCGCCCAGTTGCGCTGCCACTATATCGGGCTCGCCGCTCTCCCCCGGTGGCCCGCTGCGTCGTTGCTCAATGGTGTCACGGTGGTGACCGTCACAACCGCTATGGCATCCTAGGACACTAGTTGAGCGGTGGGACGCAGGGCGGACATCGGTGCGAGGGGTCAGGCGGTACGGGCGGTCGAGTCCGAGCCGGCCTGCGGGGCGGTGGCCGCCGCGGCCTTGCTGAACGCCACCAGCGCCAGCAGCAGCTCGTGCTGCACCCGGTTGGGCATCCGGTCGAGCACGGCCTGCACCGCCCGGTGCCGTCTCTCCTGGAGGTCGCGCAGCAGCGTGTCGGCGGCAGCGGTCGGGATCAGCCGCACCTCCCGCCGGTCGCGCGGGTCCGCCACCCGGCGCAGCAGGCCGACCGCCTCCAGACGGTCGCACAACCGGCTCGCCGACGAGGGGACCACGTCCAGCAGCTCGGCCAGCCGGTTCACGTTGGTGTCCGGATGCGACACGATCAGCGACAGCACCCGCAGCTGGGTGGGCGAGACGCCGACGGTGTGCCGGGACGTCGCCGAGTCGAGCACACCGATGAGCGCCTCCGCAGCCGATTCGATGGCCGCGGCAAGATTCGGAGGTCGCTCCACTCGCCGTCCCCTGCGATCGTCCCGCTCGTGTTCGCTCCGCAGCCCCGGTCACTGCCCCGTCACGTCGTCGGACCGGCTGGGGCCGCGCCAGTCCAGGCAGACGACGACCGCGTCGTCGCGGAGATCCGCGTCGGCATGGTACGCGTGCAGTTCGCGCATCACCGTACCAACTGCCTCGGTCGCCGGCTGCAGCCGAGTCGACCGCATCGCACGCGCCATCGCCCGGACGCCGTACGGCTCCTGCTCGTCGGGCTCCGCCGCGTACACCCCGTCGCTGACGACGAAGAGGCGATCGCCCGGCTCCAGAGTGAACTCCTGCACGTCGTAGCGCGTCTCGGCGAACATGCCCAGCGGCAGCTGCTGCTCCAGCGCGATCGGCGTGACGCGGCCCCCACGCAGCCGCAGCAGTTGCGGTGAGCCGGCGTCGACCACGCGCATCACGCCGCGGCGGCTGTCCAGCTCCAGCAGGAGCGTGGCCACGTGCCGGTCGCCCCGGTGCTGGTAGTAGATGGTGTCCGAGGCCAGCTCCGCCTGCTCCACCAGGCTGCCGCCCGAACGCCTGGCGTTGCGCATGGCGTTCACCGTCATCGCCGTGAGCATCGACGCGGCCAGCCCGCTGCCGGTGCCGTTGAGCACGGTGAGGGTGAGCCGGTCGCCGTCCACCGACCAGTCGAAGTGGTCACCGCCCACGGTGTACGCCGGTTCGAGCTGCCCGGCGAGCAGCGCGTCACCGAGCCGTACGCTGCGCCCCGGCAGCAGGTCCCACTGCATCTCGGCAGCCATGCTCAGCCGCTCCCGCCGCCGGGCGCGCCGGTAGCGGTCGGTCTCCCGGTCGGCCGCCCGGATCGCCACTGCCAGTTCCCCGGCGGCGTCGCGCGCGGCCTCCACAGTGGCCGCGTCCGGGTCGCCGGGCAGCTCCACCATCAGCACGCCGAGCCGCTCCCCCCACACCGACAGCGGCAGGTAGGCGCGGCAGCGGCCGTCCTCGACGATGTCCAGCACCGGCTCCTGGCTGCTGAAGCAGCGCTGCGCGACGCTGTGGGCCAGCAGCGGGCCGCCGTCGGGCACGTCCGGGTCGAGCACCGGCCAGAGTCCGCTGGCGCGGTAGTCGGCGACGAACACCTCCGCCCGCGCGGCCCCGAGCGTCTGGCGCAGCACCGCGTCCGCGGTCTCCGCCAGTTGGTCGGGTGGCGCCGTGCGCAGGGCACGTGACACCGATCCGGACGCCTCCGGCATGCTCATCCTCCGATGACGACTATTGCTACAGGGCAAACATCATACGAAGGCCGCCAGACGACGAACGCCCCGCCTCGGCCGGGCGTGACGGGACCGGCTCAGCCGGCCGTGCGGAACGCCAGCGCGCCGTGGAACGCGTCCGGCACCGGCTCGGGCTCACCGGCCGGCCGCCACCGCGCCACCGGCACGATGCCGTCGCCGGTCGGCTGCCAGCGGCCCAGCAGCGGCGCGAACCGCTCGGGCGCCCGCATCCGGAACGCCGGGCCCATCATGGCCAGCGCCTCGGGGTGCCCGGCCAGCTCCTCGGTGTCGAAGTCGATCGCCAGCCGGCTGCCCGGCGCCACCGCCTGGTACAGCTCGTCGAGCGTACGGGCGAGCGTGTCGTCGTCCAGGAACGCCGCCAGCCCGAGGAAGACCACACCCACCGGCCGTCTTCCCCAGCCCGGCACGAACCGGTGCAGCTGCGCCCGGTCGACGGTCCCGATGTCGGTGGCGTCGCCGTAGCCGTACCCGGCCCGGTCGCTGCCGGCGAGCAGGCTCCGGCCCAGGCGGACCGTCTCCGGGTCCACGTCGGTGTAGAGCACTGTCGCCTCCGGTGCGACCTCGTGCACGTTGCCGCAGGTGGGCACACCCGCGCCGAAGACCAGGAAGCCGTCGATCCCGTCGGCGGCCATCGCCTGCACGGTGCGGCCGAGGAAACCACGCAGCGACCGGAAGATCGCCGCGCAGGGCCCGTACGCCGCCTCGAAAGCGGCGGCCGCGGCGACGTCCACCGGACGGTGGTGCCGGCCGCCGAGCCAGTAGTCGATCATGCGGGCGGTGCTCGGTCCGTCCGGCTGATCCATCGACGGGGCTCCCTCCCCTGGGCGCTGCACGCCAGCGTACCCACCGGGCGACCCCGGCGGTATCGCCCCGGGCCGCCCACCCGGGCCGCGATACTGGCCGCGGGGGCGCCGGCCACGAGGAGGTACGGGTGAACTCGGCGAACGGGGCCGCGGTGGTGGTCGGGGTGGACGGCTCCGAACCCGCGACACGGGCGGTGCGTCTGGCGGCCCGGGAGGCGCGGCGGCGCAACCGCCCGCTGCGGGTGGTGCACGGTTTCATCTGGCCGCTGCTGCGCGTACCGGTCTCCGCGCCGGCCGGGTCACCACCCGGTGCCGGGTTGCGCAACCAGGCCGAGCAACTGGTCTCCGACGCGGTCGCGGCGGCCGAGGCGGAGTCGCCCGGCCTGCGCATCACCGGCGAGATCATCGACGGGGAGGCCGCCGCGGTGCTGCTCGGCGAGTCCCCCACCGCCGCCCTGATCGTCCTCGGCGACCGGGGACTGGGCGGATTCGCCGCGCTCGTGGTCGGGTCGGTCGCGGTGCAGGTCGCCTCGTACGCCGACTGCCCGGTGCTGATCGCGCGCGGCACCGCCCGCGCGGACGGCCCGGTCGTGGTCGGCGTGGACGGCTCCACGCCGTCGCGCGCCGCCGTCGAGTTCGCCGCCGAGACCGCGTCCGCATGGGGCGCGCCGCTGCACGTGGTGCACGCCCGCCCCGCAGCGGG
>NZ_LEKG01000171.1:0-17239 GCF_001029515.1 Micromonospora sp. RV43
TCCCGGGCGTGGTGCAGCGCCTGTTCCAGCGCGAACGCGAGCGTGTCGAAGTACGCCCACCACAGCGCCGCGACGACCACGATGCCGAGCAGCGCCGACACCGCCACCGGCCCGGTCAGCGGGAGCAGGTCGGGCAGCGCGCCAAGGCGATCGCCGCCGGGTTGCACGGGCTCGGTGTCGGCCTGGAGAACCCGGTCGCGATCCTGGCCAACACGCGCCTGGACTGGGTGCTCGCCGACTTCGGCATCATGTGCGCCGGTGGTGCCACCACCACCGTCTACCCCACCACCGAGCCCGAGGACGCGGTCTACATCATCGCCGACTCCGGCTCGAAGGTGCTGTTCGCGGAGAACCAGGCCCAGGCGGCGAAGATCGCCGGGGCGGACCTGCCCGCGCTGACCCACGTGGTGCTCTTCGACGGCACGCCCGACCCGGCGGCGGCCGTCCCGCAGCTCACCCTGGCCGAGCTGGAGGAGCGGGGCGCCGCCGCGCTGAGCGCCGAGCCGGACCTGATCGACATGCTCGTCGCCGGCATCGGCCCGGACCACCTCGCAACGCTGATCTACACCTCGGGCACCACCGGCCGCCCGAAGGGCGTGGAGCTGCTGCACGGCGGCTGGTGCTGGGAGGGCGTGGCGCAGGCCGAGCTGGGCCTGCTGCGCGTCGACGACCTGCAATACCTGTGGCTGCCGCTGTCGCACTCGTTCGGCAAGACTCTGCTCTGCGGCGCCACCCACGTCGGCCTGCCCACGTACGTCGACGGCCGGGTGGACAAGCTCGTCGAACTGCTCGGCGTGGTGCAGCCGACGCTCATGTGCGGCGCGCCCCGGGTCTTCGAGAAGGTCTACAACAAGGCCGTCACCACCGCTCAGGGCGCCGGCGGCGCCAAGGCCAAGATCTTCGCCTGGGGCGTCGGGGTCGGCAAGGAGAAGGTCGCGCTGGAGCAGGCCGGCAAGCCGGTCCCGGCCGGGCTGCGGATGAAGTACGCGCTGGCCGAGAAGCTCGTGTTCAGCAAGCTCCAGGCCCGGCTCGGCGGCCGGATGAGGGTGCTGGTCTCCGGCGCGGCGCCGCTGAGCAAGGAGATCGCCACCTTCTTCGCCGCCGCCAACCTGCCCATCTCCGAGGGCTACGGCCTGACCGAGACCAGCGCGGGCGCGTTCGTGAACCCGCCCGACGGGCTGAAGATCGGCAGCGTGGGCCGGGCCATGGGCGACCTGGAGTGCCGGATCGACACCGACGGCGAGGTCCTGCTGCGCGGCAAGCCGGTCATGCGCGGCTACCACAACCTGCCCGAGGAGACCGCCGCCGCGTTCACCGAGGACGGCTTCTTCCGCACCGGTGACATCGGCACGCTCGACGCCGACGGCTACCTGCGCATCACCGACCGGAAGAAGGACCTGGTCAAGACGTCCGGCGGCAAGTACGTCGCGCCGTCGCACATCGAGGGCATGTTCAAGGCGGTGTGCCCGTACACCTCACAGGCCGTGGTGATCGGGCAGGCGCGCAACTACTGCACCATGCTCGTCACGCTGGACCCGGACGCGATCAAGGGCTGGGCCGCCGGCACCCCGCTGGAGGGCAGCGACTACACCACGATCGTCACCTCGCCGCAGGCACGGGAGATGGTCGAGGGGTACGTGGCCGAGCTGAACGCCAAGCTCAACCGCTGGGAGACGATCAAGAAGGTGACGATCCTCCCCCGCGACCTGACCATCGAGGACGGCGAGGTCACGCCGTCGCTGAAGATCAAGCGCCGCAGCGTGGAGACGAACTTCGCCTCCGAGATCGACAAGATGTACGAGGGCACGCTCGCCGAGCTGTAGCCCGTACCGCCACACGGTCGCGCCGGCCGTGCCCCACCGTCCCGGGGCACGGCCGCACGCCGTTCACAGGTGCCCCCGCCGCCACCGGCTCTGTTCGGCCTCGGCGGCGATCTGCTCCTCCAGCGCGAGCCGGCGTACCCGGCGCCGGAGGCCGTCCTCGCGGCGCGTCTCCCAGGTGACACCGGCGCCGGTGATCACCGCGAGCACGCCGAGCGCGATCAGCTCCGGGATACGGAAGACGAACGGGCCGACCACCACCAGCGCCACCACCGCGAGCAGCAGCGGCCGGTGCACCTCGCGCAGCGCGATCCACCAGCACCCGGCGAGGCTGAGCAGGTGCAACGCCACCCCGCCGAACAGGATCGCGCCCCAGAAGTCGCCCAGCGGCAGCCCCCAGGTGGGCGTGGCCGGGTCGGCGGCCTCGGCCAGCAGATCCTTGAGGCCGAGCGCGTAGAGGATGATCCCGGCGACCATCGGCAGGTGCATGAACGTGTAGACGTCCCTGGCCAACCGGAGCCGGGTGGCCTCGTCCCGGGCGTGGTGCAGCGCCTGTTCCAGCGCGAACGCGAGCGTGTCGAAGTACGCCCACCACAGCGCCGCGACGACCACGATGCCGAGCAGCGCCGACACCGCCACCGGCCCGGTCAGCGGCAGCCCGTGCTTCGGGCCGAAGCCGAGGGCGATGATCGACTCACCGAGCGCGACCAGCACGATCAGCGCGTGCCGTTCGGCCCAGTGCCCGGCCGAGACCACCACCCACCACTGACGGGCGAGCGTCACCCCGCCGACGTACTCGACGAGCAGCGCCAGCGTCCAGAGCGCCAGTTGCAGCGGGATCGCGAACCGCTCCTGCGGCAGCCGCGTCGGCACGGTTCCGGCGATGACCAGCAGCACCGTGGCGGCGGCCGGGAACGCGGCGCGCAGCAGAAGCCGGCGGCGCCGGACCGGATCGGCGCGGTCCACCCAGCCGAAGACGGTGAGCTGGGCCATCCGGATCACGAAGTAGCAGCCGGCGAAGACCAGCGGGCCGGGCAGCCCGCCGGGGAGGTCCTCGAACGCGCTGGGCTCGCTGAGCACCAGCATGAACGTCGCCGCCACTGTGACGAAGCCGACCAGCGGCAGCACGCCCTGGTCGGCGCGGAAGAAGTTGCCCATCCGGGCGAAGCCGGTCCACGACCACCAGAGCAGCGCCAGCACCAGCAGGAAGCGGTAGAGGTTGGCCGGCGTGAGTTCCGAGGCGGTGAGCGTGGTGACGTTCAGGAACGCGAAGACGAAGACCAGGTCGTAGAAGAGTTCCAGCCGGGTGGTGCGGGAACCCGGGGCGGCGGACCGCACGGTCCACGACCGCCGGACACCGCTCCCGTTCCCCACTGGGGCAGTGTGCGGGCACCGTCCGTCCCGCAGCCGTCGTTCGACGCATTCACCACCGGAACGGGCACCGCGCGCTCAGGCGATGACGCTCGGCTCCCGCCACTGCGGGCGGCTGGTGCGGTCCAGGTCGTAGCGGACCGCCGCGAGGCGCCCGACCGCCTCCACCAGCTCGTCGGCGGGCAGCGTGAAGGGCAGCCGCAGGAAGCGCTCCAGCGTCCCGTCCAGCCCGAACCGCGGTCCGGGCGCCAGCCGTACGCCGACCTCCTCGGCCGCGCGGGCCAGCGCGCTGGAGATCGGGCCGTCCAGCTCGGCCCAAAGCGTGACACCGCCGCTCGGCACGCGTACCCGCCAGTCGGGCAGCCGGTCGGCGAGCGCCGCGACCAGGGCGTCCCGCTGGGCGACGAGCTGGGCCCGGCGGGCCGCCACGATGGCCGGCGCCTCGGTGAGCAGGTGCACGGCGACGAGCTGGTCGAGCACCGGGCTGGCCATGTCCACCCCGACCCGGGCCGCGGCCAGCCGCTGCACCTGGGGCGCGGAGGCGCGTACCCAGCCGATCCGCAGCCCGCCCCAGTAGGGCTTGCTCATGCCGCCGATGCTGATCACCCGGGAGTGCCTGTCGAAGACGGCCACCGGCGGCGGCAGCGTGGTGTCGTCCAGCGGCAGGTCGACGAAGGACTCGTCGACCACCAGGTCGGTGCCGGCCGCGTGGGCCGTGCCGACCAGCCGCTCGCGCAGGTCGGCGGCCATGAGGTGGCCGGTCGGGTTCTGGAACTCGGGGATCACGTACGCGAGCTTCGGCCGGGTCTGCCGGAGGCTGCCGAGCAGAAGTTCGGCGTCCCAGCCCTCGTCGGACAGGCCGTGCGTGGCGATCCGGGCCCGCCGGGCGGACAGCGCGGCCAGCGCGTTGGGGTAGGTGGGCGACTCGACGAGCACGGCGCCGCCGGGCGACAGGGCCAGCCGCAGCACCAGGTCCAGCGCGTGCTGGGTGCCGCTGGTGACCATGATCTGCTCCGGGCTGGTGGGCAGACCGCGTTCGGTGTAGGCGCGGGCCACCGCCTCGCGCAGCTCGATGATGCCGGTCGGGTGGTAGCCGGCGCCGCCGAGGTAGCGGGGCAGGTCCTCGGCCGCGGCCCGGGCGGCGGGGACGAGCTGCGGTGGCGCGGACAGCGCGGCCACGCCGAGGTCGATCATGTCGCGGTCGTCGAGCGGCGTCCACAGCCCGGTGCTGGCCACCCGGTGCCCGCCGGGCAGCATGGTCCAGCTCCCCGCGCCCCGGCGGCTGGCCAGGTGGCCGCTCTCCCGCAGTTCCCGGTACGCGGCGGTGACAGTGGTCCGGCTGATCCGCAGCGCCTCGGCCAGCTCCCGCTCGGCCGGCAGGCGTACCCCGAGAGGCAGCCGCCCGTCGGCGAGCAACCCGCGGACGGCGCCGGCGAGCGCGGCGTAGTCGGGGCTGCGCCGGCGGCCCGGCAGGGCATGCCACTGGCCGAGGAGTCGCGCCAATTGGACGCCGCGCACCTGGCTGGTCATGGCCACACCTCCGAAATTGGCACCCTTGATAGCCGCGATTGGCCCCTAGGGTGGCATGCATGGCACAGCTTGGCAATCTCCGGCACCGACCGGTGCGACGGCTCACCCAGCTCTACGCCGGGCTGGTCCTCTACGGCGTGAGCATGGCGCTGATGATCCGGTCGGAGCTGGGGCTGGACCCGTGGGACGTGTTCCACCAGGGGCTCGCCCGGCAGACCGGCCTGTCCTTCGGCACCGTCACCATCGCCGTCGGAGCCCTCGTGCTGCTGCTCTGGATCCCGCTGCGGCAGCGGCCCGGCCTCGGCACGGTCAGCAACGTCGTGGTGATCGGACTGGTCGTCGACGCCACCCTGACCGTGCTGCCGCCCGGAGAGGGCATGCCGGCACGCGTCGCGCTGCTCGTCGCCGGGATCGTCGCCAACGGCGCCGCCACCGGCCTCTACCTCGGCGCCGGGCTCGGCCCCGGCCCGCGCGACGGGCTGATGACCGGCTTCGTCGCCCGCCACCCCCGCTTCTCGGTCCGGCTGGTCCGCACCGTCATCGAGATCACCGTGCTGGCGCTCGGCTGGCTGCTCGGCGGCACCGTCGGCCTCGGCACGGTGGCGTACGCGCTCACCATCGGCCCGCTGGCCCAGTTCTTCATCCCGGTCTTCGCGCTGCCCGCACGGCCGGCGGCCGGTGCGTACGCTACGTGACCGCAGCCGGGCCGACCGCCACGGCCCGGTACCGACCGCAACGCGCTGAGCTGCGACGACGCACAACCGGGAAACCAGGTGTTTCCTCCGCCGTCGCGGCCGGGCATCATTCCTGCATGGGGGAGAACGGATGGCGTTGGAGCGACGCCTGGATCTTCGTCGCGCTTGTCATCGCCAGTGGCGCCGGCCGGCACCGGCGGGCCGCCGCGACACGCCGCCCCGAAGGCGTGCGGCTGGCCGACGTCCTCTCCACAGCCGACCACCTCAACCAGGCCATCCCGGAGCGGCACGAGGTGGAGGGCGCGGTCCGGCGGCTCGTCGGCGCGGGCCTGGTCAGCGTGGCCGACGGCTGGTTCCGGGTCACCCCGGACGGTGAGCGGCTCTGGCGCACCCGGCCCAGCGCCGGTCTCGGCACCACAGTGGACACAGTGCAGGGCGTGCTGACCCGGCGGCACCCGCCCGCCGAGTCCGAGTGGCACCTCGACGAGGACGACCACGCCGCCGCCGTGCAGGAGTACGTGGTCCGGTCGATCCCGATGCCGCGCCGCTCCCCCGAGGGGCACTCCGGCCGGCAGTGACCGCCGCCTCAGCGCACCGGGTGGCCCGCGCCGCGCAGCGCGTCCTTGACCTCGCCGACTGTGAGTTCGCCGAAGTGGAAGACGCTCGCCGCGAGCACCGCGTCCGCCCCGGCGCCGACGGCCGGCGGGAAGTGGGCCACCTCGCCCGCGCCGCCGCTGGCGACCACCGGCACGTCGACCACCTCGCGGACCGCCTGGATCAGCGGCAGGTCGAACCCGGCCTTGGTGCCGTCGGCGTCCATCGAGTTGAGCAGGATCTCGCCCGCGCCCAGCTCGGCGCCGCGCGCCGCCCACTCGACCGCGTCCAGCCCGGTGCCCCGCCGGCCGCCGTGCGTGGTCACCTCGAAACCGCTCGGCGTCGTGCCGTCCGGTGCGCGGCGCACGTCCAGCGAGAGCACCAGGACCTGCCGGCCGAACCGGTCGGCGATCTCGGCGATCAGCTCCGGCCGGGCGATGGCCGCGGTGTTCACGCCGACCTTGTCCGCACCGGCGCGCAGCAACGTGTCGACGTCGGCGACCCGGCGGACACCACCGCCCACTGTCAGCGGGATGAAGACCGACTCGGCGGTGCGCCGCACCACGTCGAGCATGGTGCCCCGGTCGCTGGACGAGGCGGTGACGTCGAGGAAGGTCAGCTCGTCCGCGCCGGCCCGGTCGTACGCCGCCGCCAGCTCCACCGGGTCGCCGGCGTCACGCAGGTCGAGGAAGTTGACCCCCTTGACCACGCGCCCGGCGTCCACGTCCAGACACGGGATGACCCGTACCGCCACCGTCATGCCCCGAGCCTAACGAACGCGCGGGCGGTGGTGACCCGCCGGTGAGGCCGGTCACCACCGCCCGCGGTGGAGTGCGTTCGCACCGGTCAGAGACGGACCAGCATCTTGCCGAGGTTCTCGCCGCGCAGCAGGCCGAGGAACGCCTCGGGGGCCTGCTCGATGCCGTCGACGATCGTCTCGTCGTACGACAGCCGGCCCTCCCGCAGCCAGCCCGCCACCTCCTGCACGAACTGCTCCCGCAGGTGACCGTGGTCACCGACGAGGAAGCCGCGCAGCGTCAGCCGCTTGCCGATCACCAGCGCCAGGTTGCGCGGCGCGGCGGGCGGCTCGGTGGCGTTGTACTGCGCGATCATGCCGCAGATGGCGGCCCGGCCGTGCAGGTTCATCGCCCCGATCGCGGCCTCCAGGTGATCGCCGCCGACGTTGTCGAAGTACACGTCGACGCCGTCCGGGGCGGCTGCCTTGAGCTGCTTGTACACCGGGCCGTCGTGGTAGTCGAAGGCGGCGTCGAAGCCGAGCGCGGTGAGTCGTTCCACCTTCGCCGCGGAACCGGCGCTGCCGATCACCCGGCCGGCGCCGCGCAGCTTCGCGATCTGGCCCACCATGCTGCCCACCGCGCCGGCCGCGCCGGAGACGAACACGGTCTCCCCCGGTTTCATCGCCGCCACGTCGAGCAGCCCGGCGTACGCGGTCAGCCCGGTCATGCCGAGCACGCCCAGGTACGCGGTGACCGGCGCCAGGCCGGGGTCGACCTTGCGCACGCCCTTGGCGTCCACCAGCGCGTACTCGCGCCAGCCGAGCCCGTGCAGCACCGTGTCGCCGGGCTTGACGCCACCGGCCTCGCCGGCCACCACCTCACCGACCGCGCCGCCGTCCAGCGGGGCGTCGAGCGCGAACGGCGGCACGTACGACTTGACGTCGTTCATCCGCCCGCGCATGTACGGGTCGACGGACATGAACCGGTTCCGGACCACTACCTGTCCCGGGCCCGGCGTCGGCACCTCGGTGGTGACGAGCCGGAAGTTCTCCGGCGTCGGCCAGCCGTCCGGCCGGGACGCCAGATGGATCTCCCGGTTGACGCGCGCCTCACTCATCGGGTCTCCTCGGTTCGCACTGCGGGGCTCCGCTGCGCTGCACTCCTCGTGCTCACAGGGCCTCGCGGACCGTGCGGGTCACCTCGACGTTCCCACGGGTCGCGTTGGAGTAGGGGCAGACCTGGTGGGCCGCGTCGACGAGCTGCTCGGCGGCCGCGCGCTCGACAGCGGGCAGGTCCACCACGAGCGTCACGGCCAGGCCGTAACCGCCGCTGCCGTTCGGGCCGATGCCCACCTCGGCCTCGACGACGGAGCCGGAGACGTCCGCCTTGGCCTGGCGGGCCACCACGCGCAGCGCGGAGTGGAAGCAGGCCGCGTAGCCGGCCGCGAAGAGCTGCTCCGGGTTGGCCGCGCCGCCGGCGCCGCCCATCTCCTTCGGTACGGCGAGGTCCAGCTCGACCGTGCCGTCGGAGGTCCGGACGTGACCGTCGCGGCCGTCGCCGGTGGCGCGGGCGGAGGCGGTGTAGAGCACCTGCATGTCACTGCTCCTTCTGTCGGTGGATCGTCTCGGTGACCCGGGTGAGGATGCCGTGGAGGAAGACCAGCTCGGCCTCGGTGAGCCCGGTGGCGGATGCCACCTGCCGCGGCACGTCACCCATCCGCTCCCGCAGCGCCCGGCCCCGGTCGGTGAGGCCCACCTCGACCCGGCGCTCATCCGCCGCCGAGCGGGTACGCACCACCAGACCGGCCGCCTCCAGCCGCTTGAGCAGCGGGGAGAGCGTGCCGGAGTCGAGCCGGAGCGCAGCGCCGAGCTCGGAGACCGTGGGGGCGTCGTCGTCGTGCTCCCAGAGCACCAGCAGCACCAGGTACTGCGGGTAGGTCAGCCCGTGCTCGTCGAGGACGGGCCGGTAGACGTCGGTCAGGGCGCGCGACGCCGCGTAGAGCGCGAAGCACACCTGCCGGCGCAGTACCAGATCATCGGTCACGCCCTGAACCGTAGCGTGCAATCAAGTTGTGCACAACTTATCGGGGCGTGGAGCTGTGCGGCGCCGGTCACCCGGCACCGCTCAGCGGTCCGGCAGGTACGCCTCCAGCTCGACCTCGACCAGGAGATCCGGGTCGATCAGCCCGGCCACCACCACCATCGTGGCGACCGGGCGCACCGGGCCGAACACCGCGTTGTGCGCCCGGCCCACCTCGTCGGCGTAGATCCGGTCCGTCACGTACATCCGGGTCCGCACCACGTCCCCCGGCCCGGCGCCGACCTCGGCCAGCGCGTCCAGGCCGATCCGGATCGCCTGCGCGGTCTGCGCCGCCGCGTCGCCGGCGTGCGCGACCCGGCCGTCCACTGTGGACGTGCAGCCGGCCGTGATCGCCAGTGTGCCGGCCCGGACCACCCGCGAGTAGCCGTAGAGCGCCTCCCACGGGCCGCCCGAGCCGAGCCGGGTCACCACCCCGGCGTCCACCGACCTCTCGGCCGGCTCGGCCGTCACGCGCCGGCCCGCAGCGTCGCCAGCGCCTCGGCGACGGTGAACGCGCCCGCGTAGAGCGCCTTGCCGGCGATCACGCCCTCCACTCCCACCGGCTCCAGCGTGGCCAGCGCCCGCAGGTCGTCCAGCGTGGACACACCACCGGAGGCGATCACCGGGGCGTCGGTGCGGGCGCACACCTCGCGCAGCAGGTCCAGGTTCGGCCCGCGCATGGTGCCGTCCTTGGTGATGTCGGTGACCACGTACCGCGCCGCGCCCGCGGCGTCCAGCCGTGCCAGCACCTCGTAGAGGTCACCGCCGTCGCGGGTCCAGCCGCGCGCCGACAGGGTACGGCCGCGCACGTCCAGCCCGATCGCCACCCGGTCGCCGTACTCGCCGCAGATCCGGTCGCACCACTGCGGATCCTCCAGCGCGGCGGTGCCGATGTTGACCCGGGCCGCCCCGGTGCCGAGCGCCGCCCGCAGCGAATCGTCGTCACGGATGCCGCCGGACAGCTCCACCTTCACGTCCAGCTTGCCGACCACCTCGGCGAGCAGCGCGGCGTTGGAGCCCCGCCCGAACGCCGCGTCCAGGTCGACCAGGTGGATCCACTCCGCGCCGTCGGACTGCCAGGCCAGCGCCGCGTCCAGCGGATCGCCGTACGCGGTCTCGCTACCGGCGGCGCCCTGCACGAGCCGGACGGCCTGGCCGTCGGCGACGTCCACGGCGGGCAACAGGGTGAGGCTCAACGCTTCTCTCCTCGGATCCTCAACGACGGTCCAGCGCGATCACCACAACCGCGGGCAGGACCAGCAACAACAACACGACCAGCACCAGCCGCAGCGCGAGGTCGTCCACCAGATTCCAGATGGCGACCACCGCCACCACGGTGAGCACCAGGATCGTCGCCCGCTCGCGGCGGGTGTGCCGGCGCAGCCGGCCGGTACGGCCGCGCCGCAACGACGGCGTCAGCCGGCGTACCAGAGAACGACGCCGCTCCCGGCGCGCCACCCGGCGGGCGCGGACGGCGCGCGCCCGCTCCTGCTCGGCCTCGCGCGCCGCGCGGCGGCGGGCCCGCTCCTTGCTCACGCGGACGCCCGCATGCCCGCCAGCGGGCCGGTCACAGCGTGCCGAGCCAGTTGCGCAGCAGCGCGGCACCGGCGTCGGCCGACTTCTCCGGGTGGAACTGCGCGGCCGACAGCGGCCCCCGCTCCACCGCCGCGACGAAGTCCGCGCCGTGGTGCGAGGTGGTCACAGTGGCCCCCGCCTCGGCCAGCGCCGCCGGGTCGGTCACCCCGTAGGAGTGGACGAAGTAGAACCGGGTGCCCGCCGGCAGTCCGGCGAACAGCGTCGAGCCGGCCGGCGGCCGCACGGTGTTCCAGCCCATGTGCGGCAGCCGCCGCGCGGGCAGCCGGGTCACGCCGCCGGGCAGCAGCCCGAGCCCCTTGGTGACCACGCCGTGCTCCTCGCCGTGCCCGAACAGGATCTGCATGCCGACGCAGATGCCCAGCACCGGCCGCCCGGCGGCGACCCGGTCGGCGATGACCGGCCCGGCGCCCAGCGCCTCGATCCCGGCCATGCACGCGGCGAACGCGCCCACGCCCGGCACCACCAGGCCGTCGGCCGACGCGGCGGCGTCCAGGTCGTCGGTGACAGTCACCTCGGCGCCGGCGCGCGCCACCGCGCGCTCGGCCGACCGCAGGTTGCCCGAGCCGTAGTCGAGCACCACCACCCGCCGCGTCATCAGCTCTCCCCCGGCAGCAGCCAGAGCACCCCGGCAACGGTCGCCAGCAGGGCCAGCAGGCCGGTGATCACCACGGCGGCGCGGGGGGCGCCCTGCTTGAGCAGCGACCACGTCCCGCCGACCAGCAGGCCGGCCAGGATCAACAGAAGCGTGGGCAGCACCTTCATTACAGAGCGCCCTTCGTCGACGGCACCACACCAGCGTTACGCGGATCCAGCGCGGTGGCCTCGCGCAGCGCGCGGGAGACGGCCTTGAACTGCGCCTCGACCACGTGGTGCGCGTCCGGGTGGCCGCCGGGCCGGGCCGCGCGCAGCACGTCCACGTGCAGCGTGATCCGGGCCGACTGGCCGAACGACTCCCAGATGTGCCGGGTCATGCTCGTCGGGTAGACCGGCCCGATGTACGGGGCCAGCGCCGGCTCGTCGTGCACCACGTACGGGCGGCCGGACAGGTCCACCGCGGCCCGGACCAGCACCTCGTCCATCGGGACGGTCGCCGAGCCGTACCGCCGGATGCCGGCCTTGTCACCCAGCGCCCGGTCGAACGCCGCGCCCAGCGCGAGCGCCGTGTCCTCCATCGTGTGGTGCGCGTCGATCTCCAGGTCACCGACGGTGTGCACGGTCAGGTCGAAGCCGCCGTGCCGGGCGATCTGGTTGAGCATGTGGTCGTAGAAGCCGACGCCGGTCTCGATGTCGGCCTTGCCGGTGCCGTCGAGGTCGATCTCGACGAGCACCTTCGTCTCGTTTGTGACCCGCTCGATCCGGGCGATCCGGCTCATGAAACTGTCTCCATCGCGGTGAGGAAGGCGTCGGTCTCGGTCGGGGTTCCGGCGGTGACGCGCAGCCAGCCGGGCAGGCCGACGTCGCGCACCAGCACGCCGGCATCGAGCAGGGTACGCCAGGCCACCGCCTGGTCCCCCTCGACGGCGAACAGCACGAAGTTGGCGTCGCTGTCGGCCACCCGGTGGCCCCGGGCGCGCAGCTCGGCGACGATCCGGTCCCGCTGCTCCTTGATCGCGGCCACGGTGCCGAGCAGAGCGTCCCGGTGCGCCAGCGCCGCGCGGGCGGCGGCCTGGGTGAGTGCGGACAGGTGGTACGGCAGCCGGACCAGCTGCACCGCGTCCACCACCGCCGGGTCGGCCGCCAGGTAGCCGAGCCGGCCGCCGGCGAACCCGAACGCCTTGCTCATGGTGCGGGTCACCACCAGCCGCGGGTGACCGGGCAGCACGGCGAGCGCGCTCACCGTGCCGGGACGGGCGAACTCGGCGTACGCCTCGTCCACGATCACCATGCCTGGTGCCTCGTCCAGCACGGCGGCGACCACCGCCGGGTCGAGCGCGGTGCCGGTCGGGTTGTTCGGCGAGCAGAGGAACACCACGTCCGGCCGGTGCTCGCGGACCTGGGCCACCGCCTCGCCGGCGGTGAGCCCGAAGTCCTCGCCGCGCCGGGCGGGCACCCACCGGGTGCCGGTGCCGAGCGTCAGCAGCGGGTGCATCGAGTACGCCGGGGTGAACCCGAGCGCGGTGCGCCCCGGACCGCCGAACGCCTGGAGCAGCTGCTGCTGGATCTCGTTGGAGCCGTTCGCCGCCCACACGTGGTCGGCGGTGAGCCCGTGGCCGAGGTAGGCGGCCAGGTCGGCGCGCAGCGCCACCGCGTCCCGGTCCGGGTAGCGGTTGAGGTCGCGCAGCTCGGCGGCGACCGCCTTGCCGATCGCCTCCACCACCGGCTCGGGAACCGGGTAGGAGTTCTCGTTGGTGTTCAGCCGCACCGGCACGTCGAGCTGCGGCGCCCCGTACGGCGTCCGTCCGCGCAGGTCGTCGCGGATCGGCAGGTCGTCGAGCGTGGTCACGACGCCCCGCCCCCGGGGAACCGGACGCTGACCGCCTGGCCGTGCGCGGGCAGGTCCTCCACGGTCGCCAGCGTGACCACGTGCGGCGCCACGTCGCGCAGCGCGTCCTGGGTGTATTCGACCAGGTGCACGCCGCGCAGGAACGACTGCACGGACAGCCCGGAGGAGTGCCGGGCGCAGCCGCCCGTGGGCAGCACGTGGTTGGAGCCCGCGCAGTAGTCGCCGAGCGACACCGGCGACCAGGCGCCCACGAACACCGCCCCGGCGTTGCGCACCCGCAGCGCCCACTCCCGGGCGTTCTCGGTCTGGATCTCCAGGTGCTCGGCCGCGTACGCGTCGACCACCCGCAGCCCTGCCTCCAGGTCGTCGACCAGGACCACGCCGCTCTGCTCGCCGCGCAGCGCGGTGCCGATCCGCTCGGCGTGCTTGGCCGCCGGCGCCTGCCGGGCCAGCTCCGCGTCGACCGCGTCGGCCAGCGCGGTGGACGGGGTGACCAGCACGCTCGCCGCGAGGGGGTCGTGCTCGGCCTGGCTGATCAGGTCGGCCGCGACGTGCGCCGGGTCGGCGGTGTCGTCGGCCAGGATCGCGATCTCGGTCGGGCCGGCCTCGGCGTCGATGCCGACCACGCCGCGCAGCAGCCGCTTCGCGGCGGTGACCCAGATGTTGCCCGGACCGGTGATCATGTCGACCGGCTCGCAGCGCTCGTCCCCGGCCGGGTCGACGCCCGCGCCGTACGCGAGCATGGCGACCGCCTGGGCGCCGCCGACCGCGTACACCTCGTCCACGCCGAGCAGCGCGCACGCCGCGAGGACCCGGCGGTCCGGCAGCCCGTCGTTGTCCTTCTGCGGCGGGCTCACCACCACCAGGGAGCGCACCCCGGCCGCCTGGGCCGGGACCACGTTCATCACCACCGTCGACGGGTACATGGCCAGGCCGCCGGGCACGTAGAGACCGACCCGGTCGACCGGCACCCACCGCTCGGTCACAGTGCCGCCGGGCACCACAGTCGTGGTGTGGTCGGTACGGCGCTGGTCGGCGTGGACCTTGCGGGCCCGGGTGATCGACTCCAGCAGCGCGGCGCGTACCTGCGGGTCCAGCTCGTCCTCGGCGGCGCGGATCGTCTCGACCGGCACCCGCAGCCGCTCCGGCGAGACGCCGTCGAACCGTTCGCTCGCCTCCCGGATCGCCGGGTACCCATGGTCCCGGACCGCCTCCACGAGCGGGCGGATCCGCTCGACCGCCACGGAGACGTCGAGCTGGGCACGGGGCAGCAGGCGGCGCGGGTCACGGGCCCCGCCGCGCAGGTCGATCCGATTCAGCACGCCTGCGAGTCTAGGCCGCCGCCGGTGTCACCGGCCGGGGCCGCCCGCACGCCGGGACGGTGAGCCGGGACACGCGCGGGCGGGCGGGTTGGCGATACGCTCGATCACGTGAGCGCACGGCTGCCGGTGTTCCCGCTCGGGACCGTCCTCTTCCCCGGGCTGGTCCTTCCGCTGCACATCTTCGAGGAGCGCTACAAGGCGCTGGTGCGCCACCTCGTGGGCCTGCCCGAGGGCGCGCCGCGCGAGTTCGGCGTGGTGGCGATCCAGGCCGGCTGGGAGGTCGCGCCGGCCGGGCCGCCGGGGCGTTCCGGGCCGCCCGGCGGCGACGTCACGCTGCACGAGGTGGGCTGCACCGCCGAGCTGCGGCAGGTCACCGAGCTGGCCGACGGCGGCTTCGACATCGTCACCGTCGGGCGGCGGCGGTTCCGGGTCGCCGAGGTGGACGCCTCCGCCGAGCCGTACCTGACCGCCGAGGTGGAGTGGCTGCCGGAGCCGGACGGCCCGGACGAGGTCTCCGACCTGCTGGCGGCCCGGGTGATCTCGGTGTTCCGGCAATACCTGGGCCTGATCCGGCCGGACCAGCAGGAGATCACCGAGCAGCTGCCGGAGGATCCGACGGTCCTGTCGCACCTGGTCGCCGCGACCGCCGCGCTGACCGTCGCCGACCGGCAGCGGCTGCTCGCCGTCGACGACACCGCCGGGCGGCTGCGCGCCGAGCTGCGCCTGCTCAACCGGGAGACGGCGTTGCTGCGGCAGGTGCGCGCGGTGCCGGTGCCGCTCAGCGAGCTGGCTGGTCCCCCGGAGCCGAACTGAACCCGGGCGGGGGCGGCGGCCAGGCCGCGTCGGGCTCCGGCTCCGGCCGCAGCGACGGCCACCGCGACCAGCCCGCCAGCAGCGTGTACGTGACGGCGGCGCCGAACGCGGCGAGCAGCAGGTTCCCGTGCGGCACCGGCAGCGGGCCGTACCAGTCGACGCCCCCGGCGCGCAGGTCGACGGGCTTGGTGAAGGCGGTGCCCGGCGGCGCGGTCTCCACCAGCCGCTGGAACGTCGACAGCCCGATCCGGCGGCCGACCTGCCAGGCCACCACCGCCGCGCCGAGACCGCCGAGCGTCACCGCGAGCAGGCCGGCCGGGCCGCGCCGGCGGCGCAGCAGCACCCACAGGGCGATCGCGGCGAGCACGCCGAAGCCGAGCGTCAGGAGGCTGAACCAGCCGTCCGCGGCGATCGGCTGCTCCGGCTGCGTGGTCGCGTAGACCGTGCCGGCGGGGGTCTGCCGGACCGGGGTGGCGGGCGCCGCCCATGCCCACAGCAGGCCCAGCGGCGCGCCGAGCGCGGTGAGCAGCGCGACCACGCCGAGCGTGGTGAGCAACGGGCGGCCGGATCGGGTGGCGTCGGCGCCGGGTAGCTCCGCCACCACGCCCGGGTATCCGGCGAGCGGGTCGGCGCCGGGCGCGGTGACCGGCGTGCCGGCGGGTACCGGCAGGCCGCCGGGCCAGCCGGGCGGCTGCTCGCGCTCGGGCCACGCGCCGCCGGGACGCGGGGCCGCGTCGCCGGTACGCGCGTCGGTGCCGTCGGTGCGCTCGCGCGCCCGCTCGGGCTCAGGGGTGTCCGGACTCACCCGTTGATCCTCTCAGGCCCGGGCACGGCTCGGGGCGGTGGTCGGCGCTCAGCGCGCGAACGGTTCCAGCATCACCGCTGCCGCCTTGAGCCAGGCGTTGCGGGTCTCGGCCTGGAGCTGGTGGTACTCGATCGAGGAGCCGGTCTCCAGCGCCGGGTCGTAGGGCACCACGGCGACCGCCCGGGTCCGGGTGGCGAAGTGCCGTTCCAGGTCGTCCTGCAACGAGGTACGCCCCGGCGTGGGGCAGGAGATCAGCGTGACCGCGTTGTCGGCCAGCTCGCCCATGCCCACCTCGTGCAGCAGGTCGAGCATCCAGTCCGCGCTGAACGCCGCGTCCTCGCGCGGCACGGTGGTCACCACGAGCTGGTCGGCGGCCTGCATGACGGTGCGCCAGTTCGGGCTCTCCACGTTGTTGCCGGTGTCCACGCAGACCACCTCGTGGGTGCGGCGCAGCAGCTCCAGCACCCGCTTGACGGTGAACTGGTCGAGCCGCTGGGCGAAGCGCGGGCTCTCCTCGCCGGCCAGCACGTCGTACGAGCCGTCGGAGGCGTGCCGCAGGTAGTCGTCGAGGTGCGACAGCAGCGTGTTGCCTTCGAGGATCTCGATCTGCGCCAGGTCGTGGATCAGGTGGCGGATGGTGCGGGCGTGCCGGGCGCTGCCGGCCCGCAGACCGAGCGTGCCGCGCAGCTCGTTGTCGTCCCAGGCGAGCACGCCACGCCCGCGGACGCTGCCCACAGTCGCGGCGGCGAGCACGGTGGCTGTGGTCTTGTGCACCCCGCCCTTGGGGTTGGCGAAGGCGAGCACCCGCGGGGTACCCAGCTCGCGGCGCAGCACGCTGGTGGCCCGTTCCAGTTCCGGGTCCGGCTCCGGGGCGCGCCACTGCACCTGGGCCGCGTCGACCCGGCCGGAGCGGCCCTCCAGCGGGCGGCGGGGCGCGGGCACCACCGGCTCCGGGGCGGGCGGCGTGTCCGGCCGGTAGCGGCCCCGGTCGAGCAGCGCGTAGCGGGACTCGGGCGGCGGCGGCGCGGGCCGGTAGCCGCCGTCGAGAAGGGAGTAGCGGGACTCGGCCGGCGCCTCGGCCCGGCCGCGCGGCTCCGGACGGGCCGGGTCGGGCCGCCAGGACGGTTCCGGGCGCGGCTCGGCGGTGAACGGCTGCTCGGGGCGCGGGTCGGGCGCGAACGACGGGTCGGCGCGCCAGGACGGGTCGGGCGGGTAGGGCTGCCCGGCGCGCCAGGACGGTTCGGGGTCGCTGCGGTACGCCGGTTCGGCCTGGTAGGCCGGCTCGCCGTCATGCCGGGGATCGGCGCGGAAGGCCGGGTCGACCCGGAACGTGGCCTCGGCCCGGTAAGCGGGCTCGGCGCCGTACGACCCGTCGGGGGCGCGGCCGACGGCGGTGGCGCGGCCGGTCCACCCGGTGCCCGCGCCACGGCGGGG
>NZ_LEKG01000172.1:0-17219 GCF_001029515.1 Micromonospora sp. RV43
GCGCGGGCGGCGGCGGTGGCGTGCCGCAGTTGTCGCTGACCAGGAACCGCTGGTTGTACTGGCCGGGATACGGCGCGAGCGAGACGCCGTTGATCGAGATGACCTGGCCGACGCCGTTGTAGAGCTGCTCGTAGTGCACGTGCGCGCCGGAGGAGTTGCCGGTGCTGCCGGTGATCCCGATCTGCTGGCCCTGCTGCACGTAGGCGCCGTCGGGCACCGAGTAGGCGCTGAGGTGGAAGTAGTAGGTGGTCCATCCGCCGCCGTGGTCGATGACGATGTAGTTGCCGGCGCCGCTGGGCTGCGAGTAGCGGCGGGCCACTCCGGCGGCGGACGCCATCTGGGGCGTACCGCCTGTGACACCGCCGTCGGCGCGGACGAAGTCCAGCGCCTGCCGCACCTCGGCGCTGTGGTGGCTGTACGTCCACCGCTGCCCGCAGGGGAACGGTGCCTTGAAGTTGGGCGCGGCGAGTGCCGGTGACGGGGCGACCGTCACCGCGGTGAGGATGGCCGCGGCCAGGGTGAGCAGCGCGACGAGGGCGCGCCGGGCGGCACGTTTCGGGAATCTGGGCATGCGGTGACTCCTCGTCGGAAGAGGGATGCACTGTCGGAGCGGCACGTGGGCGCGTCAGGCCAGGGGCCGGTGTCGCCGATGGGCGGGCCCTGGCAGTTCGCGTCGGAGAGAGGGGCGGCTGGCGTCCCGATCGGCGGGACGGTGGCGCTGAGGAGAAGTGAAACCGCATACTTCGGAGCCTGTCAATACCCGCCGGGGTGGTTCGGGCCGGCGGAAAACTTCCTTCAGCGTCGCTTCCGCCCGGCCTGGCTGCGCGGCGTGCGGGCCGACACGCCGCGAAGATTCCTGCCCCGGAGGGAAAGCCGGGCGCAAGTATTGACAACCGTGGAAGCCTCGAAGTTAACTCGCCAGCAATCGATTTCTCAGACTCCTACGGCTGCTCGGAAGGGACACCGATGAGGCTTCGCATCGGCCGTTGGGCCGGCGCCGCAGCAGCCGCGCTGCTGGCCGTTGCCGTGCCCGCGACCTCGTCCGCCGCCGCGCCGGCCGCCACGTCGGCGTCCGCTCCCGCTCCCGCCGCCGCGCCGGCCGCCACGTCGGCGTCCGCTCCCGCTCCCGCCGTCGCCGACGACAAGGGGCCGATCGGCTGGGACGCCTACCGCCGGCTCGACCGCCTGCCGGAGTTGGCCGCCGGCACCCGTACCCACCAGTTCTCCAGCTTCGGCCGCGACGGCTCCAACGACGACGGCTTCGTCGGCACCTGGTCCTGCCTGCGCCAGAGCGGCGGATGCGTGATCGCCGAGGCGCGCGGCCCGGGCGAGGTGCAGTCGATCTGGTTCACCCGCGACGAGGGCGACGTCCGCGCCACCGGCTGGATCCGCGTCGAACTCGACGGCGTCGTGGTCGTCCAGGCCGACCTCCAGGACCTGGTGGACGGGCGGCTCGGCAGCCCGTTCGTCGCGCCACTCGTCAGCAACGCCGACCAGACGTCGGGCGGCGTCACGGTCAAGGTGCCCATGCCCTACCGGGAGTCCATGCGGATCACCACCCAGCACAACCCGCTGTTCCATCACGTCACCTACCGCACCTTCGCCGACGCGGCAGGGGTGTCCCGGTTCGATCCGGCCGACCCGGCCAGCGACGTGGTCGCGCTGCTGCGCGCCGCTGGCACCCGCGACCCGAAGCCCGCCCAGGCCGGCGCCGCCACCATCCGCGCCACAGTCACCGCCCCGGCGCAGGGGCAGGTGTCACTGGCCGCCCTGACCGGGCCGCGCGCGATCACCGCGCTGCGGCTGCGCGTACCGGACGCCGCGGCCGGGGCGCCGACGCTCGCCGGGCTGCGGCTGCGGATGACGTTCGACGGACGTACGACAGTGGACAGCCCGGTCGGCGAGTTCTTCGGCGCCGGGCTGGGCGAGCGCACCGTACGGTCGCTGATGTTCGCCATGGACTCCGCGCCGGGCGGCTGGTACAGCGCATGGTGGCCGATGCCGTTCCGCACCGCCGCCGCCGTGACGCTCGTCAACACGACGGGCACCGCAGTCGGCGGCGTCGAGGTCGAGGTGACGTCGGCGCCCGGCGCCGAGTGGACGTCCCGGCTCGCCGCCGATGGCAGCGCCGGTTACTTCACCACCCAGTCACGCCGCGCCGAGACGGTCGGCGGCGCGGACTGGATCATCGCCGACCAGTCCGGCCGGGGCCGGTTCGTCGGCGTCTCGCAGACCATGCGGGGCCACATCATCGGCGGCAACACCCGCAACTACCTGGAGGGCGACGAGCGGGTGCACGTGGACGGCTCGCCCACGCCGCAGATCTACGGCACCGGCACCGAGGACTTCTACGAGTCGGGCTGGTACTTCAACCGCGGCGAGTACAGCGGCGTCTTCACCGGCAACACCGCGCACCTGGTCCGCGGCGGCGGATGCGCCGACGAGTGCGACGCCGCCTACCGGCTGATGATCGGCGACGCGGTGGCGTACGGCACCGCGCTGCGCTTCGGCATCGAGCACGGACCGGCCAACGACATGCCCGCCGAGTACGCCTCGACCGCGTTCCTCTACACCCAGCGCACCGTCACCACGCGCCGGACCGACGCCGTCGTCACCGGCGACGCCGCCAGCCGCGCCGCGCACGCGTACACCGACTCCGCGGCGACCCAGACCGCGCTCACCGCCGCCTTCGAGGGCGACGACGACAACGTCCCGCAGACCGGCCAGGTCCGCGCCACCACCGCCCCGGTCCGCTTCCGGCTGGCGATCGACCCGGCCAACCAGGGGGTACGGCTGCGCCGCCACGGTGACCAGGCCGGTGGCTACCAGCAGGCGGCCGTGTCGGTGGACGGCACACCGGCCGGGGTGTGGCTCCAGCCGCTGGGCAACGACAGGCAGCGCTGGCTGGCCGACGAGTTCGTCCTGCCCGCGGCGCTGACGGCGGGCCGCTCGGCGGTGACCGTCCAGCTCACCCCGGCGAGCGGCGCGCCGGCCTGGACCGCCGCCCGATACCTGGCCGACAGCATGATCGCGCCGTTCACCGACACCGTCGCCCCGGCCCCGGTCGCCGGTCTCGCCCTGGCCGGCGGGCGCGTGCACGCGCTGGGCCTGACCTGGTCCCCCTCCGCCGACGACGTCGGCGTGGTCTCCTACCGCGTCTACGCGTCCCGGAACCCGGGGGTGGCGATCACCGCCGCCAACCTGGTCGGCACCACACGTGCCACCACGTTCCGGCACGGTCCGCTGCCGGCCGCGCAGACCCGCTACTACCGGATCGTTGCCGTCGACGGTTCGGGCAACGCCGCCGCGCCCTCGGCCGAGGTGTCGGCCACCACCCGTACCCGCAACACCAGCGACGCCAACGGCGACCGCCGCGACGACGCCGTCGACTTCACCCGCGGCGCCACCGCCGACGTGTTCACGTCGCTCTCCGACGGCACCCGGTTCGTGCCGGACAGCCGGCCCTGGAACGACTTCTTCGCGGTCGGCGCGGAGGTGCCGCTCACCGGCGACGTCAACGGCGACGGCCGCGCGGATGTCATCACGTTCACCCGTGGCGACAGCGCCGACGTCTACGTCGGGCTCTCCACCGGCTCCGGCTACTCCGCGGGCGTCAAGTGGCACGACTTCTTCGCCGTCGGCGCCGAGATCCCGGCGGTCGGCGACGTCAACGGCGACGGCCGCGCCGACATCATCACGTTCACCCGCGGCGCCGCCGCCGACGTCTACGTGGCGCTCTCCACCGGCTCCGGCTTCGGACCCGGCGTCAAGTGGCACGACCACTTCGCGCTCGGCGACGAGTTCCCGGCGGTGGGCGACGTGGACGGGGACGGGCGGGACGACATCGTGACGTTCACCAGGGGTACGACCGGCGACGTGTTCGTGTCGCTCTCCGACGGCACCCGCTTCGTGGAGGACGGCTGGAAGTGGCACGACAGCTTCGCCGCCGGCGACGAGCTGCCGGCGGTGGGCGACGTGGACGGGGACGGGCGGGACGACATCGTGACGTTCACCAGGGGTACGACCGGCGACGTGTTCGTGTCGCTCTCCGACGGCACCCGCTTCGTGCAGAGCTCCTGGAAGTGGCACGACCACTTCGCCTTCGGCGACGAGCTGCCCGGGGTGGGGGACTTCAACGGCGACGGGCGGGCCGACGTGGTCGCGTTCACCAGGGGCCTGACCGCCGACGTGTTCGTCTCGCTCTCCACCGGCGGTGGATTCGGGCCACCGGGCAACCGCTGGCACGACCGGTTCGCCCCCGGCACCGACCTGCCCCGCCCGAGCGTGTCGTGATGCGCGCCCGGCGTGCCCTCGCGGCGCTCCTGCTCGGGGTGGCTCTGGTGGCGGTCCCGGCCGGACCGGCAGCGGCCGACGACCCGGTCCGGTTCGAGGCCGAGTCGCTCGCCGTCGTCTCCGCCACCGCGCCGGTCGGCGCGCAGGCCGACTGCTGCGGGGTGAGCTGGTCCGGCGGACGGCAACTGTGGTTCCGGGGCGCCCGCGCCGGTGACGCGGTGACGCTCACGCTGCCGTCGCTGCCGGCCGGGCAGTACGACCTCGGCGCGGTCCTCACCCGGGCCGGCGACTACGGCACGCTGCGCTTCGCCGTCGACGGGGTGGCGGTCGGCCAGCTCTTCGACGGGTACGCGGGCGCGGTGCAGCGCACCGGGGCGGTGCCGCTGGGCTCGGTGTCGCTGACGGCCGGCACCCACCGCCTCACCGTCACGGTGACCGGCCGGTCCGCGTCCTCCACCGGCTTCTTCGCCGGGCTGGACACGGTGACGCTGCGTCGCGTCGGCCCGCTCGCGGCGGTCACCACCACGCCGTACGAGACGCTCGGTGAGACACCGGCGCGGGGCACGTCCACACGCGTCTACGACCCGAGCGCCGGGGAGTCGACGACCTGGTACTACAACGACCACACGCTGGTGCGGCACGAGCAGACCGGCGTGTGGCACCTGTTCGGCATCACCCACGCCGAACCCGGTGCGCCGCAGGACGAGAAGGTCTTCGGGCACGCCACCGCGCCCACCCCGACCGGCCCGTGGACGAAACGGCCGGTGGCGCTGGCCGCCGACCCCGGGGCCGGGGAGCAGTGGATCTGGGCCCCGCACGTCGTCCACCACAACGGCGTCTACCACATGTTCTACGCGGCCGGTAACCCGGACTACGCCCGGTACCGCATGCACCTGGCCACCTCGACCGACCTGTTCACCTGGACCCGAAGCTCCGCCAACCCGCTGTTCATCGACGGATGGGAGGGCCGCGACCCGATGGTGACCCGGGTCGGCGACCGCTGGGTCATGTACTACACGGCCACGTCGAGCCCGTCCGGCGGCAACCATGTCGTGGCGTACCGGACCAGCACCGACCTGCGCTCGTGGAGCGGCCGCGCGATCGCGTACACCTCGCCGCACACCGGCCGGGCGGGCGGGCAGACGGAGTCGCCGTTCGTGGTGCGCCGGGGGGAGTGGTGGTACCTGTTCGTCTGCTGCGACGGCACAGACTACGGCGCCGCGTACCGGCGCACGGCCGTCTACCGCAGCCGCGACCCGCTGCGCTTCGACGGCGCGGAGAAGGTGACGGTGCTGGACGCGCACGCCGCCGAGGTCGTGGTGGACGGCTCGAACTGGTACCTGACCCACGCCGGCTGGGGTCAGGGCGGGCTCTGGCTGGCGCCGCTGACCTGGTCGACCGGCGTGGTGGCGCGCGGCTGGACGGTGACCACCGGTTTCCTGCGCGCCGACGTGCGCACCTGGCCCAGCGCCCGGATCGCCGAGCTGGCCGTCGACCCGGCCGGGGCCGGCAATCACCGTCCCGCGCTCGACTCGTCGCACCGGGGCACCGGGCCGTACCTCGCCGTCGGCCGGTTCGACGTGACCGACCGGGCCGGAGCGCCGGCCCGGGTCGACGTGTCCGCCGACGGCTCCCGGATCAACCTGGTCGGCATCCCGTTCGGCGACGAGCCGGTCACCGCCGACTGGCTGCTCACCGTGACGCCCCGGTGGACCGGCCCTGGGTTGCAGAGCGACGTCACCTGGTCGGTGAACGGGTGGCCGACCGCAGCGGTGTGGGAGGTGGCGTTCAACATCGACGGCGCGTCCCCGCTGGTCGGCGACCCGGCGGTGGAGGCGCGGCCGACAGGTGACGTCACCGGCATGCCCCGCTGGACGATGAGCACCGGCGACGGGCTCTCGGTGGTCGCGGCGCACCGGTGGGGGTCGGCCTGGCGCGGCGACAACACCTGGTACGACGCCGGCCACGCGATGGCGGCCTGGCAGCCGCTGTGGCGCTCCGGCGGCCTGTCCTGGGCGCCGGGCCAGTACGCGGGCGGCACCTGGCGTCTGACCGCGAGCGGGGTCCGGCGGGACGTGCAGTTCGCCGACGCCGCGCACACCGCGATCAACGCGATCCCGTGACCGGCGTGGACACCCGCGACGCGCCCGGCCCGAGCGGCCGGGTGGTGGTCGCGGCAACCGGAGTGGCCAAGCGGTTCGGCGGCGTGACGGCCCTCGACGGCGTCGACTTCGACGTACGGGCGGGCGAGGTGCACGCGCTGCTGGGCGAGAACGGCGCGGGCAAGTCCACCCTGATCAACATCCTCTCCGGCGTGATCACCGACTACGACGGAGAAGTCGCAGTCGACGGGACGCCGGTACGGTTCACCGGCCCGGCCGCCGCCCAGGCCGCCGGGATCGCGACCATCCACCAGGAACTCGACCTGGTGCCCGCCCTCTCGGTGGCCGACAACCTCGTGCTCGGGCGGGAGCCCCGGACCCGGCTGCGCACAGTCGACCGGCGGGCCGCGGGCCGCACCGCGCGCGAGCACCTGGACCGGCTCGGCGCAGACATCGACCCGCGCCGCCCGGTGGGCTCGCTGCGCGTCGGCGAGCAGCAACTCGTCGAGATCGCCAAGGCGCTCGCCCTGGACGCCCGCGTACTCGTCATGGACGAGCCGACGGCCGCGCTCGCCGACGGGGAGGTACGGCGGCTGTTCACCACAATCGGCGGCCTGCGCCGCCGGGGCGTCGGCGTCGTCTACATCTCCCACCGGATGGAGGAGATCGAGGTCGTCGCGGACCGCGCGACGGTGCTGCGCAACGGTTCCGTCGCCGGTGTCGTACCGGCCGGCCGGATGGACCGGCGGCGGATCGTGGCGATGATGGTCGGCGGCCGGGCCGCGTCGCTGTTCGAGCCCGCCCCGGCGGAAACGGCCGGCGCTCCCGGCCCGCCGCCCGGATCCGCCGGCGGCGGCCCGCTGCTGCGTGTCACCGACCTGGCCGTGCGGCCCCGGACGCCCCGGCTCGGCCGCTGCGAGCCGGACGGCGTCAGCCTGACCGTGCGGGCCGGCGAGATCGTCGGCCTGGCCGGGCTGATGGGCGCGGGACGTACCGAACTGCTGGAGACCCTGTTCGGCGCCGGGTCCGCGGGTCGCCGCACCGGCGCGGTGCTGCTGGCCGGCCGCCCGTACGCGCCGCGCCGCCCCCGCGCGGCACTGCGGGCCGGCGTCGGCTTCGTCCCGGAGGACCGGCGCCGCTCCGCGCTCGTCCTGGACCACCCGGTCGGCCGGAGCATCGTGCTGGCCGCCCTGTCCAGGCTGACCACGGCCGGGATCGTCAGCCGACGCCGGGAACGGGCGGCCGTCGCGCGGTCGGTCACCGACCTGGCGATCAAGACGGCGTCGGCGGCCACGCCGGTCGGCGCGCTCTCCGGTGGCAACCAGCAGAAGGTGGTCTTCGCCCGGCACCTGCTCACCGAGCCGCGGCTGCTCCTGCTGGACGAGCCGACCCGCGGCGTCGACATCGGGGCGAAGGCGGAGATCTACCGGCTGCTGCGCCGGCTCGCCGGCGACGGCATGGGCATCCTGCTCGCCTCCTCGGAACTGCCCGAGCTGCTCGGCGTCTGCGACCGGGTGGTGGTGCTGCGCCGTGGCCGGGCCGTGGCCGACCTCGCCACCGGCGGCTGCACCGGCGAGGACATCCTCGCGGCGGCGATGGGCGGCCCGGCCGCCGGAAGGGACGACCGATGACCGACACCCGAGTGCCGCCGCCCGAGCCGGCCGTGACCGGGGCGCCGCCCGCCGCCGGTACGGCCGGACTGCGCGGCGCGACGGCCCACTGGCTGCGTCGGCCGCGCAGCCGCCGGGAACTCGCCGACCGGCTCTTCGCGGTGCAGAGTCTCTTCGCGCTGCTCGTGATCTTCGTCGTGGCGATCCTCGCCTCACCGCGCCGCGACGGCGAGATCCTCTTCCTCACCGCCGGCAACCTGGGGAACATCGTCCGCGCGGTGTCGGAGATCGGCATCATCGCGATCGGGATGACGTTCGTCGTCCTGCTGGGCGGCATCGACCTGTCGGTCGGGGCGATCCTCGGCCTGTCGGCCGTCGGCACCGCGACGCTCATGGTCGACTCCGGACTCGGCATCCTGCCCGCCGTCGCCGCCGTGCTCGCGATCGGCGTGCTGTTCGGCGCGCTCCAGGGGTACGCCGTGGCCCGCCTCGGCATCCAGTCGTTCATCGTGACACTGGCCGGTCTCCAGGTCGCCCGGGGCATCGCCCGGATCTGGTCCGGCGGCCTCGGCATCCCGATCGCCTACGGCGACGGACCCCAGGAGGCGCCGCCCGCCTTCGAACTGCTGAACGGCTCGATAAACGGCGTGCTCCCGGTGCCGGCGGTGCTGTTCGTCCTGATCGGGGTGGCCGCTGTGGTGGTGCTGCGGACGACGGCGTTCGCCCGGCACGTCTGCGCGATCGGCGGCAACGAGAAGGCGGCCCGGCTCTCCGGTGTGCCGGTGACGCGGGTCAAGGTCGCCGTGTTCGCCGTCGCCGGCCTCCTGGCGGCGGTGGCCGGAGTGGTGCACGCGGGACAGCTCAACCAGGGCAGCCCGAACGACGGCGCCGGATACGAGCTGGACGCGATCGCCGCTGTCGTCATCGGCGGCACCAGCCTGGCCGGCGGCTCCGGCTCGATGGGCGGCACCCTGGCCGGCGCGCTGCTGCTCGGCATCCTCAACAACATCCTCGCGCTCAACAACATCGACGCCAACGTCCAGCTGCTGATCAAAGGACTGGTGATCGTGCTCGCGGCGGCGCTGCAGAAGCTGCGCCGCGGCATCGCCTGACCGAACCGACTCCGAGGAGCCACCCGATGGACAAGCGAACCACACTGCTCGCGCTGCTGGTCACCGGCGCGCTGGCGATCACGACGGGGTGCAGCGTCGAGAAGCCGTCCGACGACGCCGGGCGGGCCCGCGCCTGCGGCGCCGGCAAGGACTTCCTGATCGGCATGTCCCAGGCCAACAACGCCGAGCCGTACCGGCAGGTGATGAACAACGACGTGCAGACGGCGGCGAAGTCGGTGCCCGGCTTCCGCGTCGTGGTCTCCGACGCCGCCCAGGACAACAGCAAGCAGGTCGCCGACGTGGAGAACTTCCTCACCCAGAAGATCAACCTGCTGATCATCTCGCCGAACGAGGCCAAGCCGCTCACCGCTGTGGTGAAGAAGGCGTACGACCAGGGCGTGCCGGTGATCGTGCTGGACCGCAAGGTCGAGGGGGAGGCGTACACCGCGTTCATCGGTGGCGACAACGTGGCGATCGGCAAGGCGGCCGGCGAGTTCTACGCCACGACGCTGCTGCCCGACGGCGGCAAGGTGATCGAGATCGCCGGGCTGCCCGGCTCGACCCCCGCCGCCGAGCGCGCGCAGGGCTTCCGCGACGGCATCGCCGCCAACCCGAAGATCCAGATCGTCGCCTCCCAGCCCGGCGACTGGCTGCGGGAGAAGGGACAGTCGGTGGCGGACGCGCTGATCAAGGCCCACCCGGACGTGTCCGCGATCTACGCGCACAACGACCCGATGGCCGAGGGCGCCTACCTCGCCGCGAAGTCGGCGGGCAAGGCGCAGCGGATCAAGTTCACCGGCATCGACGCGCTGCCGGTGCCCTCCGGCGGGATCAAGGCCGTCGAGCAGGGCCGCCTCGCCGCCACGTTCCAGTACGCCACCGGCGGCCGGGAGGCGGTCGAGCTGGCCCGGAAGATCCTCGTCGACTGCGCCGAGGACGTCCCGCGTACCACCACGCTGGGCACCATGCGGATCACCAGGGAGAACGCCGCCGAGGCGTACGCGAAGCTCGGTGGCCTCTGAGCGCGGGGGCCGGGATGCGCAGCGCGAGCGTGCGGCGGGCGGCGCCGGTGGTGCTCGGCGTGGACATTGGCACGTCGAGCAGCAAGGGGGTTCTCGTCGACCCCGACGGGCGGTTGGTCCGGGCCCGGGTCCTGGAGCACCGGGTCGACCGGCCCGGCCCTGGCCGGGCCGAGATGGACGGCCGGATCTGGTGGCGGGAGTTCGTCGCCCTCAGCCGGGATCTGCTGGCTCCGGGTGACGTCCGGGTGTGCGCGGTCGGGGTGAGCGGCATGGGTCCGTGCGTGCTGCTCACCGACGCCGGCGGCACTCCACTGCGCCCGGCCGTCCTCTACGGCGTGGATACCCGCGCCGGGGAGCAGATCGAGCGGATGAACGAGCGGTTCGGCGCCGACGAGATCATCCAGCGGTGCGGGTCGGCGCTGTCCAGCCAGGCGGCGGGCCCGAAGATCGCGTGGGTGGCCGACACCGAACCGGAACTGTTCGCCCGTGCCCGCCGGCTGTTCATGCCCAGTTCGTGGCTGGCCTACCGGCTCACCGGTCGCTACCTGCTCGATCACCACTCGGCAAGCCAGTGCACGCCGTTCTACGACACCGAGGCCCAGGACTGGTACCGGCCGTGGATCGACCCGTTCGCACCCGGACTGGAGCTTCCGCCACTGTGCTGGCCCGGCGACGTGGCCGGTGAGGTGACGGCCGGGGCCGCCGCCGAGACCGGCCTGCCGGAGGGCGTTCCGGTGGTGGCGGGCACGATTGACGCCTGGTCGGAGGCGTTGAGCGTGGGTGCGCAGGGCGTGGGCGACCTGATGCTCATGTACGGCACCACCATGTTCCTCGTGCACACCGTGCCGCACCGGCTGACCAGCCCGTCGCTGTGGGGCACCGTCGGCGCGCTGCCGGGCACCCGCAACCTGGCCGGCGGGATGGCGACCTCCGGCGCGATCACCGGCTGGCTACGCGACCTGGTGGCGGGCACCGACCACACCGAGCTGCTCCGCCTCGCCGAACGCTCCGGCGCCGGTGCCCGCGGGTTGCTGATGCTGCCGTTCTTCGCCGGGGAACGCACGCCGATCCTCGATCCCCGGGCCCGCGGCCTGATCGCCGGTCTCACCCTCTCGCACGGCCCCGGCGACATCTACCGGGCGGCGCTGGAGGCGACCGGGCTGGCGGTACGGCACAACATCGAGACGATCGAGGCGGCCGGCGGCGACATCCGCCGGATCGTCGCGGTCGGCGGCGGCACCCGGGGCGGGCTCTGGACCCAGATCGTCTCCGACATCACCGGCCGGGAACAGCAGATCCCGGCGCAGACCATCGGCGCCAGCTACGGCGGCGCCTTCCTGGCCGCCCGGACCGTGATGGACGTCTCGATCGAGACGTGGAACCCGATCGCCGGGGTGCGGCGGCCACGACCCGAACCCGCCGCCGACTACGACGAGCTGTACCGGCTCTACCGCGAGCTGTACGCCGGTAGCCGATCTGTGGTTCACGCCCTTGCGGCCCGGCAGGAACGCCTGCCGGACGCGTTCCGCTCCACCCACCGTCCGCCCGCCGAGGGAGCTGCCCCGTGACCCGTTACACACTGCCCGTGCCGGTCGAGCGCCCGGCCGCCCCGCCCCGCACCGTCTACACAGTCGCCAGCGGTGACCTGCGGCTGAGCGCGAACGTCACCTGCTGGCCCACCCAGCGGCAGCTCGAAGCCGACCTCACCGCCGCGGTCACCGCGCTCGGCTGGCACGTCCGGCGCGGTCACGACGTCGACCCGGGCAAAGGACACGGCTTCATCGACAGCCAGCGCGCCGGGATCGAGGTCTTCCGGAGCATCCCGGCCGACGTGCCGCTCGTCGTGGTGGAGGCGGTCTGGCAGTACAGCCACCACGTGCTGGCCGGGCTGCGCGCCCACCGCGGGCCGATCCTGCTGGTGGCGAACTGGAGCGGCGAGTACCCCGGCCTGGTGGGCCTGCTCAACCTCGCCGGCAGCCTCACCAAGGCGGGCGTGCGGTACTCGACGCTGTGGAGCGAGGACTTCACCGACGAGTGGGCGCGCGACGGCCTGAAGAAGTGGCTGGAGACCGGCCGGGTGACGCACGACGAGAGCCACGTACGCCCGCTGCCTGTGCTGCGGCCGGACGAGGAGGTCGAACTCGGCGTGGCGCTGGCCCGGCAGCTCGTCTCCGAGCGGGCCGTCATCGGCGTCTTCGACGAGGGCTGCATGGGCATGTACAACGCCATCATCGACGACGAGCTGCTCAACCCGCTCGGCGTCTTCAAGGAACGCCTGTCGCAGAGCGCGCTGGTGGCGGAGATGGCGCGGGTGCGCGACACCGAGGCGCGGGCGGTGCTGGCCTGGCTGGAGGCGGCCGGGATGACGTTCCACACCGGCACCGACGAGGCCACCGAGCTGACGTACGCCCAACTGCTCAGCCAGTGCCGCATGTACGTCGCCGCGCTGCGCATCGCCGACGACTTCGGCCTGGACGCCGTCGGGATCCAGTACCAGCAGGGGCTCAAGGACACCGTGCCGGCCAGCGACCTGGCCGAGGGGCTGCTGAACAACATCGAACGCCCCCCGGTGACCAGCCGGGACGGCTCCCGGGAGCTGTACCCGGGCGTCGCGCTGCCGCACTTCAACGAGGTCGACGAGGGCGTCGCCGTGGACTCGCTGGTCACCAACCGGATCTGGACCGCGATGGGCCTGGACCCGGCGACGACGCTGCACGACATCCGCTGGGGGCAGCAGTACGGCGAGCACTTCGTCTGGGTCTTCGAGATCTCCGGTGCGGTGCCCGCGTCGCACAACGGCGGCTACGACAGGTCATACAGCATGCGTCAGCCGCCGATGTACTTCCCGCTCGGCGGCGGCACGCTCAGCGGCGTGTCGAAGCCGGGGGAGATCGTCTGGTCGCGGGTGTTCGTGATGGACGGCGGCCTGCACGTCGACCTCGGGCGCGGCACGGTGGTGGAGCTGCCCGAGGCGGAGACCCGGCGGCGGCTGGACGCCACCACACCGCAGTGGCCGATCATGCACGCCGTGCTGCACGGCGTGGGCCGCGACCAGTTGATGGCCCGGCACAAGGCCAACCACGTCAACGTGGTCTACGCGCCCGACGCCGACACCGCCGACCGCGCGCTACGGGTCAAGGCCGCCCTCTTCGCCGAGCTGGGCGTACGGGTGCACCTGTGCGGGGACGTCACGATCTGAGCGAGCCGGCGGCAGTGCCGCGCGACCGGGCACGGCCCACCGCGTGGCCCTGCCGGCCGGCCGACGGCGCCGAGCTCTCGCGTACCCGCAGCTCGGTGTGGAGCACCACTGTCGAGGGTGCCTTGGCCGGGTCGGCGATCCGCTCGACCAGCAGCGTGGCCGCGGTGCGCCCCAGGTCGTAGGTGGGCTGCGCGACGGTGCTCAGCGAGGGCCGGACCAGGTGCGCCCAGGGGATGTCGTCGAACCCGACGATGCCGAACGGGTCGGGCACGCCGATGCCGTTGTCCACGAGGCACTCGAGGGCGCCCACAGTCATCAGGTTGTTCGCCGCGAACACCGCGTCCGGCGGCTCGGCGGTCTCCAGCAGGGAGGCCATCGCGCGGTAGCCGCCCTCCTCGCGGAAGTCCGCGTACCGGATCAGGTCCTCGGTGGTCTGGCGTCCGCTCGCCTTCAGCGCCCGCTGGTAGCCCCGCAGCCGCTGCATGGCGGTGGAGATCCGGCGTGGGCCGGTGATGCAGGCGATCCGCCGGTAGCCGCTGCCCACCAGATGGGCGGTCGCCTGCTCGGCGCCGTGGGTGTTGTCCACCAGCACGGTGTCCACCTCGACGCCGCGTGGTTGCCTGTCGATCGCCACGACCGGGATGCGGGCCTGCACCAGGCGGCTGATCAGGGCCGGCCGCCCGGACGAGGAGATGATCACCCCGGCCATCCGCTCGGCCAGGGCCGCCGCCACGTAGCGGGCCTCCTTCTCCGGATCCTCGTCGCCGTTGCAGAGCACGACCGAGAAGCCGGCCTCCTGCGCGACGTCCTCGACACCGCGCACCATCGAGGTGAAGAACGGGTTCCCGATGTCGGAGATGATGACCGCCCAGAGGCTGGTCCGGCTGCGGCGCAGGCTGCGCGCGACGGCGTTCGGGCGGTAGTCGAGGTCCTGCGCGGCCTGCCGTACCCGGGCGGCCATGTCCGGGTCGACCGAGGCACGCCCGTTGAGGACACGGGAGACGGTCGCCGGCGACACTCCCGCGCGACGCGCCACGTCGTAGATGGTCGTCATCGCGCTCCCGTCGTCGTCGCCCGGGCGCTCCGGCCCGGCCCCCGTCGGATGGTGACGTACCGGAGTGAGACCGCCACCGCGGGAGATCGCACGGAATCCTATACCCGTCCAGCAATCGATTTCCGACCGGGTCGATCGCGTCCCGCCGCCGCTATTGACATCGATGTGAGTGACTACGAGACTCGTCAGCAATCGATTTCTCGCCCGGTGCCGCTGGTCACCCCCACCCCCGAGGAGCACGGTGAGACGAAATCTGCTGGCGATGCTTGTCGCGCTCTGCACCGTCACGGCGGCCGGCGCGGCCGGCGCGCCGGCCGCCGCCGTACCGATCGGCACGCTCGCCTGCCCGTCCGTCCCGGCCACCCACGACCCCGCCGTCACCGTGATCGTCTACCGGGTGGCCCGGTCGTACAACGTCAACGACAAGGTCATGCTCTCCACCTTCGAGGCGGGCTGGGTCGAGTCCCACATGAACAACCTGCCCTGCGGCGACAAGTCCAGCCTGGGCGTGTTCCAGCAGCGCTGGGACTACGGCTGGGGCACGCCGGAGCAGATCATGGACCCGGTCTACGCCACCACGCAGTACGTCACGCGTGCGATCACCTGCGACCGCAACAACCCCGGCTACACGGCGGGCCAGGTCGCCCAGTGCGTCCAGCGATCGGGCTTCCCCGACCGGTACGACCAGGTGGCGGGGACCGCGCGCACGCTGCTCAACCAGGCGGCGCGTACCCACGGCATGGCAGGCGGCTCGTCGACGGACGTGAACGGTGACGGCCGCGACGACATCCTCACCTTCACCCAGAACGCCTCCGCCGACGTGTACGCGAGCACGTCGACCGGAACCGGCTTCGCCGGAACGTCGGTGAAGTGGAACGACTTCTTCTCCATCGGCGGGGAGACCGCGTCGACGGGCGACGTCAACGGTGACGGCCGCGACGACATCGTCACGTTCGCGCACGGCAACACCGGCGACGTGTACGTGGCGCTGTCGAACGGGTCGGCGTTCACGTCGCCGGGCCGGTGGCACGACTGGTTCGCCCCCGGTGCGGAGATCGCCGCCGTCGGTGACGTCAACGGCGACGGCAGGGACGACATCGTCGCGTTCACGCACAACGCGACGGCGGACGTCTACGTGGCGCTGTCAACCGGGTCGTCGTTCTCGGGCACGGCGGTGAAGTGGCACGACTACTTCTCCATCGCCGGGGAGTTCCCCGCCCTGGGCGACGTCAACGGCGACGGCAAGGACGACATCATCACCTTCACCCAGGGCCCCGCGTCAGCGGCGGACGTGATCGTGTCGCTGTCCACCGGCACGTCGTTCGGGGCGCCGCAGAAGTGGCACGACCTGTTCGCCGTGGGTGCCGAGCAGCCGCGGGTGGGGGACGTCAACGGCGACGGCAAGGACGACGTCGTCACGTTCACCTGCGACGCCGACGCCGACGTCTACGTCGCCACCTCCACCGGCACCGGCTTCGCCGGCACCACCGTCAAGTGGCACGACTTCTTCTGCCTGCCGGGCGAGTTCCCCTACCTGGGCGACGCGAACGGCGACGGCAAGGACGACCTCATCGTCTTCACCAAGGGCGCCACGAACGACGTCTACGTCGCCCTGTCCACCGGCACCACCTTCGGTGCCAGCAGCAAGTGGCACGACTACTTCGGGCTCACCGGTGAGGTGACGCTGTGACACCAGGATGGGAGGCCCCCGTGGCCGGAACACGACGGAGACGGCGACGCACCGGCGTCGCCCTGCTGGCCGCGGCGCTCGCCGGCGGGATCGCGGTGCAGCCCGCGCCGGTGTCCGCGACGCCGCCGGGCCGGACCGCGCTGGACGCCGCGTTCGTGCGGGCGGCGCAGGAGTACGACGTACCCCGGGACGTCCTGGTCGCGGTCGGCTACGGCGAGTCCCGCCTCGACGCGCACGGCGGCAAGCCGAGCCAGGCGAACGGCTACGGGGTGATGCACCTGGTCAGCAACCCCGCCCAGCACAGCCTGGAACGGGCAGCGAAGTTGACCGGCGAGCCGGTCGCGCGCCTGAAGACCGCCACGCCGGCGAACATCCGCGGCGGTGCGGCAGTGCTGCGCGAGCTGGCCGACGCCGAGGGGCTGACCGCGCGGGATCGGGACCGGGTGACCGCCTGGTACCCGGTGGTGGCGCGGTACGGCGGCGCGGCCGACGACGCCACCGCACGCCTGTACGCGGACGGGATCTACGAGCTGGTGCAGCAGGGCATCCCGGGCGCGGTGCCGGTCCGGGCGCACCGGGTCGAGCCAGAGCGGGGTCGCTACGCCGCCGTGGCGCCCGCTGGCACCGCGTCCCGTACGCTCGCCGCCGCCGTGCCCGAGTACCCGCCGGCGCGGTGGGTGGCTGCCAACGGAGCGAACTACGGCGTGGGGCGGCCCAGCCGGATCACCACTGTGATTCTCCACGTCACCCAGGGTTCGTACGCCGGTACGATCAGCTGGTTCCAGAACCCGTCGGCCGGGGTCAGCGCCCACTACGTGGTGAAGTCCAGCAACGGCGAGATCACTCAGATGGTCCGCGAGGGCGACACCGCTTACCACGCCCGGTCGGGCAACGCGTACGGCGTCGGCATCGAGCACGAGGGGTACGTCGACAACCCGGCCTGGTTCACCGACGCGATGTACCGTTCCTCGGCCGCGCTGACCCGTTACCTGTGCGACAAGTACGGCATCCCGAAGAACCGCACCGGCATCAAGGGGCACAACGAGATCCCGGGCAACGACCACACCGACCCGGGACCGAACTGGAACTGGAACTACTACCTCTCGCTGGTGAACCAGGGTGGCGGGGGCCCGACCG
>NZ_LEKG01000173.1:0-17164 GCF_001029515.1 Micromonospora sp. RV43
GGTGGGGCTCGCCCGGGTGGGGGATCGGGTGAGACCGGTGGGTAACCGGTGATGTGCGGTGAGTGCCAGAAAACCGCCCTCAAGGACTTGACGGCAGGAACCGGACGGCGCAAGATGCTTCGTGCGGGAGGGCATCCGCCGGAGACTTTTCAAGTTCTTGCGACCCAACGCCGGAGGCGTTGTGCGGACGTCCCTCCCGACCAACGTCCGAAGAGGCCAGCGGAAAACCGCTGGCCTCTTCGCTGTGTCCGGCGCACCCTCGGTGGCATGACGCTCACGGTGACGCCGCTGGATCCGACCGACCGGCCGACGCTCGACGCGGTCTACCGGATCGCCTGCGGCGCGCAGGCCGTCGACGAGCCGGACCTGCCCGACCTCTGCCGGCGGCGGTTCGAGGCGCCGCTGCGGCACCCGATGCCCGGCATCGACACGCGCTGGCTGGTGGCCCGGTTGGACGGGCAGCCCGTCGGCTGGCTCCGGCTCTACCTGCACACGATCGACAACACCGAGAACGCGAGCGTCGAGCTGACCGTGGACCCGGCGTGCCGGCGGCAGGGCATCGGGCGCACGCTGCACGACCACGGCGTCCGGCTGCTGCGGGAGCACGGCGGCAAACGACTGGTCGGCGCTACCGTCGCCGCGCTGCCCGGCGAGGAGGGGCGGGTCTTCCCCGGTGCCGCGTTCGCCGCCGCCGTGGGCGCCAAGCCGGCGCTGGCCGACGTCCGCCGCCGCCTCGACGTGGCCGGGCTCGACCGTGACCGGCTCGCCGCGCTGCTGGCCGACGCGCGCGCCGCGGCGACCGGCTACCGGCCGGTGCGGTGGCGCGACCACACGCCCGAGGAGTACGTCGCGGACGTCGCCTACCTGGAGGGCCGGCTACTGCTCGACGCGCCGATGGGCGAGCTGGACTGGGAGCCGGAGCAGGTGGACGCCGCGCGGGTGCGGGACGCGGAGCGGGCGCTGGACGCCCGGGGCGTACACCGGTACAACACCGGCGCGGTGCACGAGGCGACCGGCCGCCTGGTCGGGTGGACCCAGCTCAGCATGGACGCGAGCAGCACCGGCCACGCCTGGCAGCAGATCACCCTCGTCGACCCCGGCCACCGCGGCCACCGGCTGGGCCTGCTCTGCAAGGCCGGGAACCTGGCGTACGCGTTGGCGCACGAACCGGCGTTGCGGGCCGTCGACACCTGGAACGCGGCCGCGAACCGCCACATGATCGCGATCAACGAGCAACTCGGGTTCCGCCCCGCCGCCGGTTCGGTCGACTGGCAGTTGACGATCTGAGTTGTGACACGCCCCTACTGATCTGGTGCCTTTCTGTTGCATGATGGCGGGCATGACGGAGACCCCGCACCCCCTGTACGACAGGCACCGCGAGACCCTCGACCGGGCGCTGACCGCCATCGCGGAGCGCGGGTACTGGTCGGCCTATCCCGAGTCGCCCAGCCCCCGGGTGTACGGCGAGACCGCCGCCGCCGACGGCAAGGCCGCCTTCGAGGCGTACCTGGGCGGGGACTTCCCGCTCGACCAGGCCGGTGACGGCACCACGGTGGCCACCGAGGCCAGCCCGTTCGGGGTGGCGCTGGACGTGCGCTACCCGCACGCGGGCGCCGACCAGCTGGTGTCCGCCGCGAGCGCCGCGCTGCCCGCCTGGCGCGACGCGGGCCCGCAGGCCCGGGCCGGTGTCTGCCTGGAGATCCTGGACCGGCTGCACCGCAACGTGTTCGAGCTGGCCAACGCGGTGCAGTTCACCAGCGGCCAGGCGTTCGTGATGGCGTTCCAGGCCGGTGGCGCGCACGCGCTGGACCGCGCGCTGGAGGCGGTCGCCTACGCGTACGCCGAGATGACCCGCCACCCGGGGACCGCCGGCTGGGAGAAGGCCGCGGGCAAGGGCGACCCGCTGCGGATGACCAAGACGTTCCACGTGGTGCCGCGCGGGGTCGCGCTGGTCATCGGCTGCAACACGTTCCCGACCTGGAACTCGTACCCCGGTCTGTTCGCCTCGCTCGCCACCGGCAACCCGGTCGTGGTGAAGCCGCACCCGCGCGCGGTGCTGCCGCTGGCGATCACCGTCAGGTACGCCCGGCAGGTGCTCGCCGAGGCCGGCTTCGACCCGAACCTGGTGCAGCTCGCCCCCGAGACCGACGGCGAGAAGCTCGCCACCACGCTGGCCCTGCACCCGGCCGTGAAGATCGTCGACTTCACCGGCTCCACCGAGTACGGCGACTGGCTGGAGGCGAACGCCCGGCAGGCCGCCGTCTACACCGAGAAGGCCGGCCTGAACACGGTGGTGATCGACTCCACCGACGACTTCGCCGGGCTCTGCCGCAACCTCGGTTTCACGCTGGCGCTGTACAGCGGCCAGATGTGCACCACCTCGCAGAACCTGCTGATCCCGCGCGACGGCATCGAGACCGACCAGGGTCACAAGAGCTTCGACGAGGTGGCGGCCGGGATCGCCGGCGCGGTCGCCAAGCTGACCGCCGACCCGGCCCGGGGCGTCGAGCTGACCGGCGCGATCGTCAACGACGGCGTGCTGGAGCGGCTGGAGGAGGTCACCAAGGTCGGCGAGCCGGTGCTGGAGTCGCGCACCGTCGAGCACCCGTCCTTCCCCGGCGCGGTGGTGCGTACGCCGACTGTGGTGAAGCTCGACGCGTCCGACACCGCCACCTACTCGCGGGAGTGGTTCGGGCCGATCTCGTTCGCCATCGCCACCGACTCCACCGAGCACAGCCTGCGCATCCTGCGCGAGACGGTGGGGGAGAAGGGCGCGCTGACCGCGGGCGTCTACTCCACGAACGAGGCGGTGCTGGACGCGGCCGAGGCGGCGGCGATCGACGCCGGGGTGCACCTGTCCTGCAACCTGACCGGCGGGGTGTTCGTCAACCAGTCGGCGGCGTTCTCCGACTTCCACGGTTCGGGCGCGAACGCGGCGGCCAACTCGGCGCTGACCGACGGCGCGTACGTGGCCAACCGGTTCCGCATCGTGCAGAGCCGCCGGCACGTCTGAAAGGAGGGGCCCCTTCTTAACGCCTCCGGTAGAGGAGGGGCCCCTTATTAACGCCGCGCCGGCTCAGGCCGGACGGCGCATCTGCAGCTCGTGCAGGCCGGCGATCCGGGGGTGCGGCACGCGTACGCCGGTGTCCACGAAGCCCAGCTTCTGATAGGCCCGGTAGGCGCGGTCGTTGCCGACCACCACCTCCATCATCAGCTCGGGCCGTCCGCAGGCGCGCGACCAGGCCGCCACCTCGTCGACGAGCGCCGCCAGCAGGCCGCTGCCCCGCCGGGCCGGTGTCACGTAGACCGCGTAGACGAGCGTCAGGCCCGGCTCGTCCGGCGCGGCGATGCCGCCGGCGTGGCCGACCAGACGGCCGCCCGGGTCGGCCACGAACTGCGCGGTGTGGTCGCCCCGGGAGACGGCCGCGACCCGGGCCGCGAACTCCGCGTGCGGCCGGGCGGCGGCCTCGGCCACCGTCTCCAGGAAGGCCAGCGGGGAGTCGGCCAGCATCTCCAGCCGGAGCGCCCGCATCCGGCCGGCGTCCTCCGGCCGGACCCGGCGGACGGTGGTCGTGGTGCTCACGCTGGTCATGCCGCATGCATACCGGACGGCCCGCAGCGGGTGTGCGACAGGCCCGGGTACGCCCCGGAATATGCCCGATTTGTGGTCGTGCGCCGTCGTCACGCCTCGTGTAGCGTGCGATTTCGGTCACCGAATTCAGCGTCGCCGATCGCTGAACCGGTGCGCCACCGGTGCCGGTCCGCCGGTTTCCGGGTGTTGGAACGCCGCGCAGAGTGAGGAAGTGCACCGTGGCACAGGGCACCGTGAAGTGGTTCAACGCCGAAAAGGGCTACGGCTTCATCGCCGTCGACGGCGGGCAGGACGTCTTCGTCCACTTCTCCGCGATCGAGATGGACGGCTACAAGGCGCTCGACGACGGCCAGCGCGTCGAGTTCGAGATCGCGCAGGGGCAGAAGGGTCCGCAGGCCGAGCGGGTCCGCGTCATCGCCTGACCTGCGGCGGGCGGTGCTCCCGCGACCGGACCCCGGCCCGGGGGCTGCGTTGCGGCCGACCACCATGGAAGATCATGAGCCGTTCCAGCCGTAGTCGCTGAGGAGGGCCCATGTCCGATCTGCCCCCGTCGGGTTCCACCGAGCCGGCGGCGTCCGGCCCTCCGGCCGACCCGACCGCGCCCCCGCCGCCCGCCGCCGAGCCGGCACCGGGACCGTCGGGGACCACCGGAGGGGCCACGCCCGCCTCCGGCGCGTCCGGCGCCGACCCGTGGGCCGGTCACACCGGCCCCGTGCCGATCGTCCCGGCCGAGCCGGGGTACGACACCCCGCAGCCCGGCGCCCCGTTCCCGGCCAACCCGCCCGGATGGACCGCGCCGGATGACACCTCACCCGGCCACACCTCGCAGGGCTGGACCGTGCCGCCGGGCACTCCTCCGCAGGGCTGGAACGCGCCGGGCACTCCTCCGCACGGTTGGAACGCGCCGCCGGGCACCCCGCCGCCGGGATGGGGTGGTCCGGCGTACCCGGGCTATCCGATGCCCGGTGCGGCCTACCCGGTCCCCGGTGCGGCCTACCCGGTCCCCGGTGCGGCCTACCCGGTCCCCGGTGCGGCGTACCCGGTGCCGGCCGGTCCCGGGGCGTACGCCGGCTGGTTCCCGGGCATCGACCCGCAGGATCCGCTCGTCAACCCGCCGCACGCGGGCATCGGTCCCTGGTTCGCCCGCTGCACCGCCGCGCTGCGGCGCGGCTGGCGGCAACTGCTGCCCATCGTGCTGCTCACCCAGGTCGTCCCGGCGGCGGTGATCGGCGTCCTCACGCTCGTCTTCAGCCCCGAGGGCGAGATGGCGACCGCCCCGGACGGTGCGCCGGTGCTGCCGGCCGGCTTCTGGGGGCAGATGTTCGCCTTCTACGGCGTGCTCCTGTCCGCCGGGCTGGTCTTCGGCCTGCTCCAGGCGGCGGGTTGGGCCGCCGGCACCTGGGTGGTCGCCCGCCAGGCGGCCGGCGAACCGACCGGACTCGGTGCCGCCTTCCGGTACGGGCTGCGCCGTGCCCTCGGCCTGTGGGGCTGGACGCTCCTGGTCTCGCTGCTGGTCATGATCGGCAGTTGCTTCTGCCTGCTGCCCGGCCTCTACGCCGCGTTCGCGCTGGCCCTGTTCGGTCCGGTCTACCTGTTCGAGCGGCGGGAGCCGATCGGGCGGGCGTGGCGGATGTTCCACAGCCGGTTCGGCATGGTGCTGGGCCGGGTCGCGCTGGTGATGGCTGTCCTCCTCGCGGCGACGGTGCTGGACGCGGTCGTGGGCGGGATCAGCGGGGCGGTGTTCGGCGTCGAGCCGATGAAGGCCGTCGGCACCGCGATCGGCGCCGTGGCGCTCGCCGTGTTCGGCGCCCTGCTGGCTGCCCCGGCCTACCTGGCGCAGCAGGTCGGGCTGGTCGTCACGTACGCCGAACAGCGGGCTCAGGAAGGCCCGGTGAACGCGGCCCGGCTGGCGGCGGAACTCGGCTGAGCGGGGCTGTCGTGCTTGCACTCGGCTAGGGAGAGTGCTAAACAAGTCATTGGCACTCGCGTACGGTGAGTGCCAGAAGGTCGGGGCGGTAGGGCCACGGCCGCGCCGGTGTCCGAAGGGACGCCGGAGCGGTACGAGGCCGGTCGTCGCGGGCTGTCCGGCCCGACCGAGGAGACGTCGTCGTCGCCAGGTGGCGACGTCCCCAAGGTGCGTACACCAGACGGCCCATCCGGGCATCCGGGTGGCCCGTGAGTGTCCAGGAGGACAACGCCGTATGGCCAAGATGATCGCGTTCGACGAAGAGGCGCGCCGCGGCCTCGAGCGGGGCATGAACCAGCTCGCCGACGCCGTGAAGGTGACCCTCGGCCCCAAGGGCCGCAACGTCGTGCTCGAGAAGAAGTGGGGTGCCCCCACCATCACCAACGATGGTGTGAGCATCGCCAAGGAGATCGAGCTCGAGGACCCGTACGAGAAGATCGGCGCCGAGCTGGTCAAGGAGGTCGCGAAGAAGACCGACGACGTCGCCGGTGACGGCACGACGACGGCGACCGTCCTGGCCCAGGCCCTGGTCCGTGAGGGTCTGCGCAACGTGGCCGCCGGCGCCAACCCGATGGCCCTGAAGCGGGGCATCGAGGCCGCCGTGGCCAGCGTCTCGGAGGAGCTGCTCAAGCTCGCCAAGGACGTGGAGACCAAGGAGCAGATCGCCTCCACCGCCTCCATCTCCGCCGCCGACCCCAGCGTCGGCGAGATCATCGCCGAGGCGATGGACAAGGTGGGCAAGGAAGGTGTCATCACCGTCGAGGAGAGCAACACCTTCGGTCTGGAGCTCGAGCTCACCGAGGGCATGCGCTTCGACAAGGGCTACATCTCCGCCTACTTCATGACCGACCCGGAGCGTATGGAGGCCGTCTTCGACGACCCGTACATCCTGATCGTCAACAGCAAGATCTCGTCGGTGAAGGACCTGCTCCCGATCCTGGAGAAGGTCATGCAGTCGGGCAAGCCGCTGCTGATCATCGCCGAGGACCTGGAGGGCGAGGCCCTCGCCACCCTGGTGGTCAACAAGGTCCGTGGCACCTTCAAGTCGGTCGCCGTCAAGGCGCCGGGCTTCGGTGACCGCCGCAAGGCCATGCTGACCGACATCGCCATCCTCACCGGTGGCCAGGTCATCAGCGAGGAGGTCGGCCTCAAGCTGGACGCGACCGGCCTCGAGATGCTGGGCCGCGCCCGCAAGGTCGTGGTGACCAAGGACGAGACCACCATCGTCGACGGTGCCGGCGACGCCGAGCAGATCCAGGGCCGGGTGAACCAGATCCGGGCCGAGATCGACAAGAGCGACTCCGACTACGACCGGGAGAAGCTGCAGGAGCGTCTGGCCAAGCTGGCCGGCGGTGTTGCGGTGATCAAGGTCGGCGCGGCCACCGAGGTCGAGCTGAAGGAGCGCAAGCACCGCATCGAGGACGCCGTCCGCAACGCGAAGGCCGCCGTCGAGGAGGGCATCGTCCCGGGTGGTGGCGTCGCGCTGGTGCAGGCCGGCAAGACCGCCTTCGACAAGCTGGACCTGGCCGGCGACGAGGCGACCGGCGCGCAGATCGTCAAGATCGCGCTGGACGCCCCGCTGCGGCAGATCGCCGTCAACGCCGGTATGGAGGGTGGCGTCGTCGTCGAGCGGGTCCGCAACCTCGACCCGGGTCACGGCCTCAACGCCGCGACCGGCGAGTACGTGGACCTGCTGGCCGCGGGCATCATCGACCCGGCCAAGGTGACGCGTTCCGCGCTGCAGAACGCCGCCTCGATCGCCGCGCTGTTCCTCACCACCGAGGCCGTCGTGGCGGACAAGCCGGAGAAGACCCCGGCCGCCCCGGCGGGCCCGGGTGGCGGGGAGATGGACTTCTGAGTCCAGCTCCACCCAGTACGCCGAAGGGGGCGGGCCGCGTCAGCGGTCCGCCCCCTTTCCGCGTATCCGGCTCAGGTGGGCAGCCGGCGCTGGTTGCGCCGCTTGTGCGCCCTGTCGTACGGCGGTGGCGGCCGCCTCGGCTCGTCCACCGGCTGCCGTGGCTCCTCCACCGGTGGTGCGTCTGCGCCGGTCAGCTCGGCGAGCTGCTCGGCGTCGCCGACGTCGAGCCGGTCGAACGGGAGCTGGCCGGGAAGCTCGTCGGCCGGGCGCCGGGCCGCCGCCGGATCCTCGGCCCGTTCGTCATTCGTGGTCATGCACCGCCTCCTCTGCTCCGACCGTAGAGCCCGGTCGATGGCGAAGGAGGCTGAATGGCACTATTGACGTCTATGCCCCTTTGATGGCTTTCCGGTAGAGGAAGAACACCCGCTCGATCCGGGCGCCCGCCGCGTTCGAGTAGAACGGCACCGGCCCCACCCAGCCGATCTGCGCCGCGGTGATCCCGGCCGCCGCCTGGTCGCGCAGGCACCGGCGCAGCAGCACGCCGCCGATCCCGGAGCCCTCCGCCGCCGGTGCGGTGCCCATCGGCCCGAACCAGCTAGGCCGCGCCGAACCGTACGCGGCGAACCCGAGGATCTCGCCGTCCCGCTCGGCCAGGTGCACACCCGCGTCCGGCCGCCCCACCGAACCGGCCAGCTCACCGTCCCAGGCGCCGCCGAACGTGGACCTGGCGAACGCGGCGAGCGCCGGCAGGTCGTCGGAGGCGGCACGGCGTACCGTCACGCCCCGCCCGGCCAGCCGCTGCTCGGCGGCCTCGGTGGGGCGCAGCGCCGCCGACCCCTCGGACAGCTCGGCGGTCATGTTCCAGGCGGTACGGTCCTGCCGGTAACCCAGCCGCTGCGCGGCGCAGACCGCCGGGGTGTAGCGCACGTCGACGCCCGGCCAGGCGTAGTGCGGCGGGTTGCCGGCGAGCAGCACCTCGGCCGCGCCGAGCGCGCCGAGCCGGCTCTCCGCCTCGGTCAGCAGCGCCCCGCCCACGCCCTGGCGGCGCTCAGTGGGCGCGACAGCGACCAGGTCGACGTGGCCGAGGCGCGGATCGGCCGCCGACAGCGACCCGACGAGTACGCCGACCAGCGCGCCGTCGCGTACCGCACCGAGGCGCAGCACCGGACGGTCGGCTGCGGCCCGCTCCGCCACGGTGACCACCACGGCTGACGCCTCGGCCGCGTCCTCCGGCAGATCGAACGACAGCCGGCACAGCTCGACCACCTCGGGCAGCCGGTCCCGGCCCAGCTCGATGATCTCCACGTCCATGGACGCCGACCCTAGGGCATCGGCAGACCAATGGACAGGGTTGTTAACCGGTCGCCACCGACCGGGCCGCGCGGACCGCCGCGTACGCGTCCACCAGCCCGGCGCCGGAGACGTCCTGCGGTCCACCGCAGGTGTCCGCCCCGGCGGGCTGGGTGACCGGCTGGGCGGTGTCGCGCAGGATCGCCCGTGTCCGCTCCAGGTCTCCGACCAGCGCCGGGTTCGCCGACCACATCAGTGCCACCACGCCCGCGACCTGTGGCGTGGCCATCGAGGTGCCGTCCAGGGTGGCGTACCCGCCGCCCGGCATCGCGGACAGCACCGCGGCGCCCGGGGCGACCAGGTCCGGCTTGGCCCGACCGTCCGGCGCCGGACCGCGGCTGGAGAACTCGGTGACGCGCCGCTGCCGGTCCACCGCCCCGACGGTCAGCACGTCCGGGTACGGCGCGGGCGCATCGTTGATCGAGCCGCACGACGGGCCGGTGTTCCCGGCCGCGGCCACCACCAGGATGCCGGCCGCGGTCAGCGCGGCGGTCGCCGGTCGCAGCGCCCCCGGGTCGCACCCCTCCACCGGCGGGCAGCCCCACGAGTTGGTGAGCACGTCCGGGGCGCGTGAGGGACGGCCGTCGGTGAGCGGGTTCCCGCCCTCGGGGAACGGGGCCAGCATGAACTGGAGGCAGTCGAGGTAGCGGGCCGGGCTGCCCATGTTGCGCTCCAGGTTGACGCAGCCGACCCAGCTCGCACCCGGCGCCACGCCGATCCCGTCCCGGCCCACCGCGCTGCCGAGCGTGTGCGTCCCGTGGCCACCCCGGTCGGCCGGGGCGCGGCGGCCCTCCCACGGGTCGTACCACGAGTCGTCGCCGCCCCGGAAGCCGCCCGCGAGCGCCGGGTGCCGGCCGTCCACCCCGGAGTCGGAGCTGCCGACCACCACGCCGGACCCGGTGACCCCCAGCTCGGACCAGACCCGGTCCGCGCCGATCAGCGAGACGTTCCAGGCCGGGCCGGCCGGCGCCGGGGCGTCGCCGCGCGCCTGCGGGGCGAGCGCGGGCAGCGGGCGCAGGCGCTGGCTCACCAGCACCCGGGCCACCTCGGGACGACTCGACAGCCAGGCCCGCACCGCCGGCCCGCCGTCCGTCTCGATCGCGTTCACCAGGTAGTACGGCGTCGGGTTCAGCCGCATCCCGGCCAGCGTGCGGCGCAGGTCGCCCTGCGTGCGGTCGGCTGTCGCCACCAGCCGCCGGTAGACCTCGGTCGCCCGGACGTCCCGCCCGGCCCGGCCCGGCGTCCCGGCCGGCAGGCCGGTCAGATCGGCCTGCTCGCGCAGCACCACCAGCAGCCGCTCGCCGTACAGTCCGGGCCGGCCGGGGACGACGTACACCACGGCGACGGCGGCGAGCAGCGCGGCGGCGACCAGCGCGGCCGGACCGCGCCGGGGCGCGCGGGCGCGGGACCGGGCGAGCAGCACGCCGTACCCGACTGCGAGCAGGCCCGCGACGGCGAACGCCACGCCGGTGCCCACCGCGACCCAGAACGGCGCGTCGCGGGTGGCGGACAGCAGGAGGCTGAACTCCTCCGGGTCGGTGAACGCGAGCGGCCCCAGCAGGGCGAGCCCGACCAGCCGGCGCACCGGCGCGGGCCCGGCCGGACGGCCCGCGTGGCGGGCCGCCGCCTCCAGCGCGGCCAGCACGAAGCCGAGCGGCGGCAGCAGCACCAGCGCCGGCAACTGCACGCCCGACTGCCCGGCACCGGCCGCGAGCGGTGTCAACGCGACCCCCGCGACCAGACCGCCGACGAGCACCAGCCGGACCGGACCCGGCCCGAACGCGGCCCAGAAACCGGCGCCGAGCAGTGCCCCGGCGAGCGCGCCCAGCGCGGCGGCGGCCAGGCCGGCCAGCAACGTCTCCAGCGCTCCCCCGAGCGCGCCCACCCAGGCCCACGGCAGGAGTACGGCCAGCCCGGCCGCGATCGCCAGCAGCGACACCGACCCGAACCGGCCCTCCGGGGCCGCGTCCACGACGACCGGTGGCCGGACGCGGCCGAGACGGACGGCGACGAGCGCGAGCGCCGCGGCGGTCACCGTGAGCGCGGCCAGGTACGCCTCGTGGTGCACCGGCGGCACCGTCCGCAGCAGCGTGGTCGCGCCGAGCGCGACCACGGCGGCGGTCCAGGCCCGGCCGGTCGCCCGCAGCGCGGGGGAGCGGGGCGCGAGCGCCAGCGCCAGCGCCGGGGCGCCGGCCAGCAGCACCGTGGCCACCGCGACCACCGGCCAGGCCGCCACCGGCCGGTCCGCGCCGATGACCAGCGCCACCTGGTCGACCAGCCAGCCGGTGATCTGGCCCGGCACGGTGACCAGCACGATCCACACCCCGGTCGCCACCGCCGCCACGACCGGCCACGGACCGGTCTCGCGCGGTGGCGGCGGTACGGGGGCGAGCGGCGGACCGGTCAGCATGGTCATCACGGTACGGCCGGGCCGTGTCGCCGCGCGCCCGGGACGGTTACCGTTGACTGGTGCGTGACCCGAGTGTGTCCCGATCCACGGCCGGCCGGCTGTCCGCCGAGCGCCGCGCCGACGACCTGCGCCGCCTCCGGGCCGAGCGGTTCGACGTGCTGGTCATCGGCGGTGGCGTCACCGGAGCGGGCGCCGCGCTCGACGCCGCCTCCCGAGGGCTGAAGGTCGCCCTGGTGGAGGCGCGCGACTACGCCGCCGGCACGTCCAGCCGGTCCAGCAAGCTGATCCACGGCGGCCTGCGCTACCTGGAGCAGCTGGAGTTCCACCTGGTCCACGAGGCGCTGACCGAGCGCGGTCTGCTCGCCACCCGGCTCGCGCCGCACCTGGTCCGGCCGGTGCCGATCCTGGTGCCGCTGCCCGCCGAGGGCGGCGCGGGCGACCTGCCCCGGCGGTTCTTCCGCCGCTCCTACTACGGCCTCGGCGTGGCCGCGTACGACGCGTTCGCCGGGATCTTCGGCGGCGGGCGCGGCATGCCGCTGCACCGGCACCTCACCCGCGAGGGCACCCGCCGGATCTTCCCCAGCCTCCGGCCGGACAAGCTGGCCGGCGCGATCCGCTACTACGACGGCCAGGTCGACGACGCCCGCCTGGTGGTGACGCTGGCGCGTACCGCGGCGAGCCTCGGCGCGACTGTGGTGACGAGCGCCCGCGCGGTCGGCCTGACCCGGCAGGCCCGGGAGGTCACCGGCGTGCGGGTCCGCGACCTGGAGGCGCCCGCCGGTTCGCCGGACGCCGAGTTCGAGGTACGCGCCCGCACCGTGATCGCGGCCACCGGCGTGTGGAGCGACGACATGTCGCGGATGCTCAACGACGTCGGGCTGCGCCCGAAGCTGCGGGTCCGGGCCTCGAAGGGGGTGCACCTCGTGGTGCCCCGCTCGGCGATCGTCGGCGAGACCGGCCTGATCCTGCGTACCGCGACGAGCGTGTTGTTCGTGATCCCCTGGGGCGGGCACTGGATCATCGGCACCACCGACACGGACTGGCAACTCGACAGGTCCCACCCGGCCGCGACCGCGAGCGACATCGACTACCTGTTGTCGCAGGTCAACGAGGTGCTGGACCGGCCGCTGACCACCGCCGACATCGAGGGCGTCTACGCCGGGCTGCGCCCGCTGCTGGCCGGCGAGGCGGACTCCACCTCCAAGCTGTCCCGCGAGCACGCGGTGGTGGAGCCGATGCTCGGCCTGCTGCTGGTCGCGGGCGGCAAGTACACCACCTACCGGGTGATGGCCTCCGACGTGGTCGACCGCGCGATGCACCGGCTCGGCCGGACCCGCTCCTCGCGTACCGCCGACCTGCCGCTGCTCGGCGCCGACGGGTACGCGGCCATGTGGCGGGACCGGGCCGACCTGGCCCGCCGGCACGGGGTGGCGGTCGGCGTGGTCGAGCACCTGCTGGAGCGCTACGGCACCCTCACGCTCGACCTGCTCGCCCTGGTCGACGCCGATCCGCTGCTCGGCTCGCCGCTGGCCGGCGCACCGGAATACCTGGCCGCCGAGGTGACGTACGCCGCCCGTGCCGAGGGCGCGCTGCACCTGGAGGACGTGCTCACCCGGCGTACCCGGATCTCGATCGAGACCAGCCACCGCGGCCTGGAGTCGGCGGAGCACGCCGCGGAGCTGATGGGTGCGGTGCTCGGCTGGGACGCGGCGACCCGGGACCGGGAGGTCGCCCACTACCGGGCGCGGGTGCTGGCCGAGCGGGAGTCGCAGCTCATGCCGGACGACATCGCTGCCGACGCGGCCCGCCTCGGCGCGCCCGACGTCCGCGGATTCGCGGCCGACCGGGGCACCGACGGTCCGGGCGTTGAACTTCCGGCCTCCCCCAGGTAGGGGATCCCCGACCCGGGCCGCTCGGCCGGTAGTGCGCGCTACCTACGGAAGTGTAGGTTTCCCCGCGTGGTTCGCCCATCCTGGTCGCGCGTCCCCGCTCTGTCCGCCGTCGTCCTGCTGGCTCTGACCGGCTGCTCCTTCGGACGGGCCGAGGGCGCCACCGCACCCGGGGCGGCGGGCACGGCCGGCCCGACACCGGACGGCAGACGCGTCTCCCTGGTGCAGCGGCTCGGTGACGGCCCGGTCCGCAACCTCGACGTGGACCCGTCCGGCCGCTGGCAGTGCCGCGACTGCGCCGGCGACGGCGTGGACGCCACCGGCACGCTGAGCCCGGACCAGACGCGGCGGCTCCAGCGGATGCTCGCGGACCCGGCGATCGTGAAGGAGACCGACCAGGCCCGCAACTACAAGCAGGGCTGCATCGGCGTGCTGACCTCGACGCTGCTCGTGCCGCCGGACCTGACAGTCACCATCCAGGACTGCCCGGGTGAGCCGAAGCCGAAGGTGGCCTACGACGTGCTGCTTCTCGTCACCCAGGCCACGCCCGCGGAGGACAAGGGCTAGAAGACCTTGCCGGGGTTGAGCAGCCCGGCCGGGTCCAGCGCCGCCTTGATCGCCTGGTGCACGCGTACGCCCACCGGGCCGATCTCGCGGGCCAGCCAGTCCCGCTTGAGCAGCCCGACGCCGTGCTCCCCGGTGCAGGTGCCGCCCAGTTCCAGCCCCAGCCGCATGATCTCGTCGAAGGCCCGCCGTCCCCGGGCCAGGCTCGCCGGATCGGCCCGGTCGACCACGATGTTCGGGTGCATGTTGCCGTCGCCCGCGTGACCGACCACCCCGATCGGCACCCGGCACGCCTCGGCGATCCGGGCCACCCCGTCGAGCAGCTCCGCGAGCCGGCCGCGCGGCACCGCCACGTCGTCGATGACCAGGCCGCCGTTGCCGCCCGGGAACGTCTCCGCCGCGAACCGCTCCATCGCCGGATGGGCCAGCCGCCGCGCCTGGAGCAGGGCCGCCGCCTCGGTCGCGTCGGTGGCCGCGTAGACCTCGTCGGCACCCGCCGCCGTGCACACCTCGGCCAGCCGGGCCAGGTCGTCGGCGGCACGCGGGCCGGTGTCCACCGCCGCGAGCAGCAGCGCCTCGGCATCGGTGCGCAGACCCATCGGCCGGTACGCCTCGATCGCCCGCAGATGCGTCCGGTCCAGCAGTTCCAGCAGGCTCGGGGTGAGTCCCCGCTCGGCGATCCCGGCGACCGCGCCACCGGCAGTCGCCACAGTGGGAAAGACCGCGACCAGGGTCAGTGACTCCTCCGGGGCCGGGCGCAACGCCACAGTCACCTCGGTGATCACGCCGAGCGTGCCCTCCGAGCCGACGAAGAGGCGGGTCAGGTCGTACCCGGCGACCCCCTTGGCGGTACGCCGCCCGGTCCGCAGCACCTCGCCGGAGGCGAGCACCACCTCCAGGCCCAGCACGTACTCGCTGGTCACGCCGTACTTCACGCAGCACATGCCACCGGCGTTCGTGGCCACGTTGCCGCCGATGGTGGACGACTCCCACGAGCCGGGGTCCGGCGGATACCAGAGGCCGTGCTCCCGTACCGCACGGGCGAGCGCCGCGTTCACCACGCCCGGCTGCACCACGGCGATCCGGCCGACCGGGTCGATCTCCCGGACCGCGTCCATCGCCACGGTGCTCACCACCACCGCGCCGGCGACCGCGTTCGCCGCGCCGGCCAGCCCGGTCCGCGCACCCTGCGGCACCACCGGTACGCCGTGCCGCGCGGCCGCCCGGACCACCGCCACCACCTCGCCGGTGTCGCGGGGACGCACCACCGCCAGCGGGGTGCCCGAGTCGCACAGGTCGGCCTCGTCGCGCTCGTGCCCGGCCAGCAGGTCCGGGTCGGTCAGCACGGCGGCGTCGCCGAGCGCGGCCCGCAGGTCGTCGAGGAGGGGATGGGCGGCCATGCCGGGAAGGCTACCGGCGTACCGTCTGTTGCCGTGCTCTACCTGGACCCGCCCGCCGTGCCCTGGCGCGGCCGGCTCTGGTCGCACCTGATCAGCGACGTCTCGTACGCCGAGCTGCACGCGTTCGCCGAGATGCTCGGTGCGCCCTGGCGCGGCTTCGACCGGGATCACTACGACGTGCCCGCCGAGCGGTTCCGGGCGGCGGTGTGGCTCGGCGCCACGGTCGTGCCCTCGCGGGAGATCGTCCGGCTGCTGCGTGACGCCGGCCTGCGCCGCCCGAAGCACCGCGTCTCAGGCGAGCGCGGCCAGCTCCCGGGACAGGTTGGCCCGCGCCCGGGCCTCCCAGCGGGCGTGCGGCTCGGGTAGGCGGTACAGCGCCGGCAGGGCGAGCAGGTGCCGCAGCACCGCGGCCCGGCCGGTGCGGAAGTCCGGTTCGGGCACGTGCGCGTACTCGGCACGGATCGCGGCGGCGTACCTGTCGTACCGCTCCGCCGGGGCGGCGAGCACCGCCAGGTCGGCGTCGCAGAGCAACGCGCCGTCCGGGTCGTCCGGCCCGACCACGTGGCCGGCGGTGAGCAGCACCAGGCGGCGTACCCCGGTCACCGTCGCGGCCGGGAGCCCGGCGGCGGTCAGCAGCTCGCCGGCCAGGTCGGCGCTGGCCCGCTCGTTGGCGTCGCCCGCCGCGCGCGGGTCGTAGACCGCGTCGTGGCACCACGCCGCCAGCCGGACCACGTCGGGGTGGCGGGCCAGGCCGGCGTACGCGTCGACCACGTCGAGCACCGCCCGCAGGTGCGCCTCGTCGTGGTAGCGCCGGTGCGGCTCCCGCCAGCCCGCCAGCAGCCGGGCACCGGCCCGGTCGGCTCCCGCCGGATCGGTCGCGCCCGCAGCCCGTGCCGTCTCCCGCCACCGTGCCGTCAGATCGTCCACCGGGTGCAGTCTGCCCCACTCCGCGACCGGACCGGGGATTCAGCGGGTTCGTCGCGGGTAGTACCCGCCATGGCCCGGGACCGACGACTGCCGTTCCTTCGTCGCGGCGATCAGCATGACGGCCCGGGCGACCGTGACGGCCAGCGGATCGCCTCCGCGATGGAGGAACTGCGGCACCGCAGCAAGGCCACACTGCACGACCGGCTGCACCGGGTCCGTACCGCGTTCGGCCTGGCGGTGCAGGCGGGGCTCGCGGCCGGCCTGGCGTACCTGATCTCGCACCGGCTGCTGAAGAACCCCCAGCCGGTCTTCGCCCCGATCTCCGCTGTCGGCACGCTCGCCGCCTCGGTGGGGCAGCGGTTCCGCCGCACCGTCGAACTGATCGTCGGGGTGGCGGTCGGCGTGCTCGTCGGCGACGCGCTCATCTACTTCGTCGGCACCGGCGCGTGGCAGCTCGCGCTCGTGGTGACCTCGGCGATCCTGCTGAGCATCTTCGCCGGGGCGAGCGTCGCCATCGTGATCCAGGCGGCGGCCACCGCGGTGCTGATCGTGACGCTCAGCCCGTCCACGGAGAACCTGGAGTTCCCCCGCTTCATCGACGCGTTCCTCGGCGGCGGCATCGCGCTGCTGGTCACCGCCGTCCTGCTGCCGCTCAACCCGCTGCGGGTGATCAACCGGGCCGCCCGGCCGGCGCTGGACCTGCTCGCCGACCAGCTCGACGCCTGCGCCGGCGCGGTACGCGACCGGGACCGGGAGGCGGCCCAGCGGGCGCTGTTCCGGCTGCGCGAGAACAAGGAGGAACTGGCCGCGCTCTCCGAGGCGATCGAGGGCGCGAAGGAGACCAGCACGCTGTCACCCGCTCGCTGGCACCGGCGCGGCGAACTGACCCACTACGCCGAGGCGGCCGAACCGATCGACCGGGCCATGCGCAACAGCGGCACGCTGATCCGCCGCGCCGTCACCATGATCGAGGATGCCGAGCCGGTCCCCGAGCCGATGCCGGACGCGATCGGTCACCTGGCCGAGTCGGTACGTCTGCTCCGGCAGGAGTTCGCCGCCGGACAGGAGCCGGAGGAGGCCCGCGAACGGTCGCTGCGCGCGGTGAGCGAGGCCGGCCGGGCGTACGCGGAGGGGGTCGGCTTCTCCGGCAGCGTGGTGATCGCCCAGGTGCGTACCACGGCGAGCGACCTGTTGGTGGCCTCCGGGAT